>JASHPR010000757.1 GCA_030038015.1 Streptosporangiaceae bacterium | reverse complement strand
CGGGCGCGGCCGGGTCAGCCTGGCGCGGATCCGTTCCAGGCCGTCCTCGGCTGGCTGCACGGACTCCGCTGCCTCGCGCAGCAGCCGACGCAGGAGTTCGTCGTCGTCACGGTCGCCGGTGCTCACGCCGTGCTCCCCGCTGTACCCGCACGCTCCAGCGCGTCGCGCACCGAGGCCGTGGCCCGGGCGGTGCGCCGCCGCACGGCGCTCGTGCTGGTGCCCAGCGTGCGCGCGGTCTGGGCCGCCGACAGGCCCGCGTAGTGCTGCAGCACGAGCACCTCGCGCTGCCGCGGCGGCAGCGCGTGCACGGCCGCCAGCACCGCGGCCCCGTCCTCCTGCCCCGGAGGCCGCGCGTCCCGGCGCGCACCGCGGCGCCGCGCCAGGCGGGACCGGTTCACCACGGCCTGCCGGAGATACCACAGCGCCCGGTCGCTGCCGGCGCTCCCGTTCCCGAGCCGCCGCCAGCCTCGGTGCAGCGCGACGAACGAGTCCTGCACGACGCTCTCGGCCGTCCCGGCATCGGGGACGAGCAGCACCGCGAGGCCGACTAACGACCGGTAGTGGGCGGCGTACAGCGCGGCCACCGCCGCGTCGGCATCCCGCTGCGCCGGCACCGATCCCAGCGCGGCGCGCGCAGGCGCGGGCCTGCTCACACCGCCAGAACGCCCAGCCACGTCGCGCGGTTCGGCCGCCGTCATCGCAGACCCCGCCAACCGTCCGTGGGCACACCCCCCGGCGCACCCCTAGCTATCCACAGTGACGCCAACCCAGGCTCAGGTCCAGCCCTAGTTTCCGGCCGGGCCGGCCGGGGTCAGACCTGGATGCGCCGCGCCACCGCGTCCACGATCTCGGCGATGGCGTCGTCGACCGGGACCCCGTTCTTCTGCTCACCGCTGCGGTAGCGGAACGAGACCGCGCCGGCCGCCACATCGTCGTCCCCGGCCAGCAGCATGTACGGCACCTTCTGCCGCTGCGCCTGCCGGATCTTTTTCTGCATCCGCTCGTCGCCGGTGTCGACCTCGGCGCGGATGCCCTGCTCCCGCAGCCTGGCGGCAACGTCCTGCAGGTACGGCACGTGGGCGTCGGCGATCGGTATGCCGGTCACCTGGACCGGTGCCAGCCATGGCGGGAACGCGCCGGCGTAGTGCTCGAGCAGGATCCCGAAGAACCGCTCGATGGACCCGAACAGCGCCCGGTGGATCATGTAGGGCCGCTGCCTGGTTCCGTCTGCCGCCTGGTACTCGATCCCGAACCGGCCGGGCTCCTGGAAGTCCACCTGGAGCGTGGACAGCTGCCAGCGCCGGCCGATCGCGTCCCGGACGTGCACGTCGATCTTGGGGGCGTAGAACGCGCCCTCGCCCTCGGCGATCACGTAGGGCAGCCCGGTCATATCCAGCGCGTGCTTCAGCGCCGCCTCGGCCCGGTCCAGTCGGCGATCTCGCCGACGTACTTGTCCGGCCGCGTGGACAGCTCGGCCTCGAACTCGGTCAGCCCGAAGTCGCGCAGCAGGCCCACCACGAACGCCAGCAGGGACGCGAGCTCATCGTTGAGCTGGTCGGGCCGGCAGAAGATGTGCGCGTCGTCCTGGGTGAAGCCGCGGGCCCGGGTCAGCCCGTGCACCACCCCGGACTTCTCGTACCGGTACACCGTGCCGAACTCGAACAGCCGCAGCGGCAGCTCGCGGTAGGAGCGCCCGCGCGACGCGTAGATCAGGATGTGCATCGGGCAGTTCATGGGCTTCGCGTAGTACTTCGCGCCCTCGAGCTCCATGGGCGGGAACATGCCCTCGGCGTACCACTCGAGGTGCCCGGAGGTCTCGAACAGTTCGGACTTGGTCAGGTGCGGGGTGCTGACGAACTCATACCCGGCCGCCACGTGCCGCTGCCGCGAGTAGTCCTCGAGGACCCGCCGGATGATCCCGCCCTTGGGGTGGAACACCGGCAGCCCGCTGCCGATCTCGGGCGGGAACGAGAACAGGTCGAGCTCGGCGCCGAGCCGCCGGTGGTCGCGCCGCTCGGCCTCGGCCAGCATGGTCAGGTACTCGTCCTGCGCCTCGCGGGACGGCCAGGCCGTGCCGTAGATCCGCTGCAGCTGCGGGTTCTTCTCGCTGCCCCGCCAGTACGCGCCGCCGCTGCGCATCAGCCGGAACGCCGGGATCTGCCGGGTGCTCGGCAGGTGCGGGCCGCGGCACAGGTCCTTCCACCGCAGCTCGCCCGTTGCCGGGTCAAGGTTGTCGTAGATCGTCAGCTCGCCGCCGCCGACCTCCACCGACTCCTCGGCGCTGACCTCGGACGGCGCGGTCGCCGCCCCGGCATGCCCGGGCTGGCCGCCCTTGAGCGCGATGAGCTCCAGCTTGTACGGCTCGCCGGCCAGCTCGGCGCGGGCCTGCTCGTCGCTGACCGCCCGCCGCGAGAACAGCTGGCCCTGCCGGACGATCTGGCGCATCCGCTGCTCGATGGCCTTCAGGTCGTCCGGCCCGAACGCGGAGGCCACGTCGAAGTCGTAGTAGAAGCCGTTCTCGATCGGGGGGCCGATCCCGAGCTTGGCCTCGGGGAAGATGCCCTGCACCGCCTGCGCCATGACGTGCGCGGCGGAGTGCCGCATGATGGCCAGGCCGGCGGGGCTGCCGAGCTCAACGGGTTCCACCGCGTCGCCGTCGGCCAGCCGGTGCGCCAGGTCGCGTGGCTCGCCGTTGACCCGGGCAGCGATCACGGTGGCCGGCCCGGGCGTTACGTTCAGCGTGGCGGTGGGGAGCCCGCCGGGCCCCCCGAGTGCCTGGCCGGCCGTGGTCCCGGCTTCCACCACGTGCTCGCGCCCGGCGAGGGTGATCCGAAGCTTGTCGGCTGGCACGGCTGGCTCCCGTCGTTTTCGAGCATGCTGGGGGACGCGGCTACTCAGTGCTCCCGATGCTATCGATGCAGGGCACGTAGCGTCAGGGCGCGGTGACCGTCACCAGCGTGCCGTAGGTCATGTACGGCCAGATGAAGTCGGCCTGGTCGTAGGGCAGCTCCACGCAGCCGAGGCTCTGCTGGAAGCCGTACGAGGCCCGCGGGAAGTAGTGCACGGCCTCGCCGCTCCTGAAGTACGACACCCAGGACACCGGGTCCGCGTACCGGGTGCCGTCGGGGTTGGTGCCCTTCATGATCTGGAAGCTGTACCTCAGGTACACCGGAGAGGTGCCGACCGTGGTCGGGGCGGCGGCGATGCCGGTGTTCGCCGGGCTCGTCATGATCACCTTGCCGTTGTGCCACACGGTCAGGGTCTCCGGGCTCGCCTGGCTGGCCAGCGCGTAGGTGTAGCCGTGGGTGTTGTCGTCGCCCGCGGCCACCGCCGCCAGCAGCGCATGCCAGACCTCCGGCCCGGCGACGCCGTCCAGGGCCAGCCCGTGGTCGGACTCGAACGCCATCACCGCGCCGGTGAGGATCTCGTTCGGCTGGCCGGCCTGCCACATGTCCATCAGCACGGACGGGTACCCGGACTGCCAGGTGAACGAGCCGGCCGACGGGTCGTAGGCGGCGCTGAGCTGGGCGTTGGCGCCGGCCGGCGACGCCGCCTGCGTGCCGGGGACCGGCGCCCAGGTCAGCGGCAGGTAGCCGAGCTGCGCGAGCAGCTGCTCGGCCCGCATCGCGGCGTAGGAGCCGGTCCAGAACTTGTCGACGACCTGCGCCGCGAGGAGCCCGCCGGCGGCGGACCTGACGCCGCCGGCTCCGGCCGGGATCGTCACCCGGACCCTGGTCAGCTCGGGGAACCCCTGGGTGGGCACGAACTGGACGGTGTCCGGGCTGACCCGCTGCCAGCTCCCGGCGATCGAGGGGGACACCGTCGGCATCGGCGAGCCGGCGGCGAGGGGAGCAGAGAACACCACGCGGACCGGATCGGCACCGTTGACGCCCTGCGAGTGCGGCGCGGGTGTGACAGATACCACATCGATCGGCTCGGCCACCGCGCTGGCGGCATGCCTGGCCTGAGCCGCAGCGCCGGGATCCCCGCCTGATGTGCCGTGCTGCTGCGCCGACGCGCCGCTCAGGGCAAACCACGCCCCGCCGCCCAGGACCGCCGCGATGAGTCCCGCCAGCACCACGATCCGCCAGCGGAGTAGCCCCAATCCGGACAAACCTCGACCCCCTAGCCATTGGTGTCCGGTCGCCCTTAAGGTTCACCCTTGAGAGCCGATTGCTGCACCGCTGATGTATACCAGCTATTGCTTATGTGCGGCGCACGCTTGCCCCGCTCAGCGGGATATGTGATGAACACGTCATCGGGCACATGAAAAAGTCCGCCAGCCCCCGCAGGGGACTGGCGGACTCTGGGCTTGAGGTCAGCCGGTGACGGTCACCAGGCTGCCCAGGGTGAGATACGGGTACGCCTCCTGGGCCTGGTCAAACGGCAGCTCGACGCAGCCCAGGCTCTGCTGGAAGCCGTAGGCGCCGCGGGCGAAGTAGTGCACCGCGTCCCCGCCGTTGAAGTACGACACGTACTGCACCAGATCGTGGTAGCTGCTGCCGTCCGGGTTGGTGCCGGACATAAAGGTCTCCAGGAACTTCTCGTAGACCGGGAACGTCCCGTTCACGGTCGGCGAGGCCGGTATCCCGGTGTTCGCCGGGCTCTGCAGCACAACCTGGCCGTCGTGGTAAATCGTCAGCGTCTCCGGGTCGACCTGGTCCGCGACCGCGTAGGTATAGCCGTTGACGTTGTTCTGGTCCGTCGTCACCGCCTTGAACAGCGCGCTCCACAGGGCCGGGGTGACCGTGCCGTCGACGGACATGTTGTGCTCGGACTGGAAGGCCATCACGGCGCCGCGCAGCACCACATTCCAGCTGTCCGGCTGGAACAGGCTCGCCAGCGAGGCGGGATATCCCTGCTCCAGGGTGAAGATGCCGGCCGGCGGGTCATAGGCGAGCGCGATCTGGCCGGCCAGGCCTGTGGTGTTGTCGGCGTTGTCCTGGCTCTCGGTCTGCAGGCCCACGTCCGGCAGCTGCCAGGACATCGGCAGGTAGCCGAGTTGCGCCAGGATCTCGGCCAGCCGCATCGTGGAGTACGCCCCGGTGCGGTACACCGCGGTGGCCGGCGCGGCCAGCACGTGCCCGGCGTTCGAGCGCACGTCGGCCGGCACGCTGACCGTGATCTGGGTCGACGGGCTGAACGGCAGGCTCGGCGTGAACACCATCGAGTTGCCCACGATCTGCCAGCTCCCGGCGACCTGCGGGGTCACGGTGGGCAAGGGCGAGCGGGCGGAGGGCGGGGCGGAGAACGTCACCTGGACCGGCAGGCTGCCGTCCGCGGCCTTGCTGCCCGGTGCCGGCGTGATCGACATCACCCGGAACGGGCCAGGGAGGGTCACGGCGCCGTAGGTGATCGGCGCGTTGGGCGGCGTCCCGCCGCCGCTGGTCAGCACGTAAGCGCCCCCGCCGGCGAGCAGCGCGACGACCGCGGTGACGGCCGCGATCACCCGGTTCCTCGGCTGGCGCCGCGCCCCGTCGAACAGGGCGTGTGCCCAGCCGATGCGATCGAGACGGCCGAAGACGGCGCCCAGCCCGCCGAGAACCCAGCCGGCCAGCGCCCGCACCCACCTGTGGTTGCCGATGTCGGCGAGCACCCCGCGGACCCTGTCGCCCACCCGGCTGAGGTAGGCACGCCGGTCTGCCATCCTCCTGCCGAGTCGTCCCACACTCAACACTCTGTACTCCCCATCCGATTCATGACATTTGTCTTGCTAACTAAGAGTCTTTGTCCAGTTACTCAGCGTTACCCGAGAGGGATGGCAATAACCCACGAGCGGCGTAAACGAACGGTAAGGCGGCACCGGTGAGACGATGAGCACGTGACCACGGCCGAGCAGTTCGTGCGGTGGGCCTGCCGGCTCGGCCCGGTTCCCGGGGTCGCCGGGATCCGCTTGCACCTGGCCGACGACGTGCTCGGCCTGTGGCAGCGAACCGAGGACGCGTTCGGGGAAGGCCGTCAGCCGCCGTTCTGGGCATTCGCCTGGCCGGGCGGGCAGGTGCTGGCGCGCTACGTGCTCGGCCACGCGGGCGCCGTCGCCGGCCGCAGCGTGCTGGACGTCGGGTCGGGCTCCGGCCTGGTCGCGATCGCCGCGGCGAAGGCCGGCGCGGCGACGGTGACCGCCAGCGAGGTCGACGCCCTCGCCGCGGCCGCCATCGTGCTCAACGCGCAGGCGAATGGCGTTCCGCCCCCGGCCCTGGTCGGGGATGTCCTGGACGGCGACGGGGCAGGCGCCGATGTGGTGCTGGCCGGCGACGTCTGCTACGCCAGGCCGCTGGCCGCGCGCGTGCTGCCGTTCCTGGAGCGGGCCGCCGCCCGCGGCGCATCGGTGCTCGTCGGCGACATCGGCCGGGCGTTCCTGCCGCGGGGCAGGTTCGGGGTGCTTGACGCCCGCGACATCCCGGTCATGGCCGAGCTCGAGGATTCCGGCGTCAAGCGGGCAATGGTCTGGGCGCCGGTCCCGGAGGCGCCATGCTGGGTGCATGAGTGATGACATCACCCGGTTCCTGATCGACATCCCCGACGCCGAGCTCGACGACCTCCGCCAGCGGCTCAGCCGGACCCGCTGGCCGGACCCGGAGACCGTGGCCGACTGGTCCCAGGGGATCCCCCTGGCCTACGTCCGCCAGCTCTGCGGCTACTGGCGTGAGCGGTACGACTGGCGGGCATCCGAGGCGCGGCTGAACCGCTTCCCGCAGTTCCGCACGCAGATCGACGGCCTGGACATCCACTTCGTGCACGCCCGCTCCCCCGTCGATGACGCGCTGCCGCTGGTGATCACGCACGGCTGGCCAGGGTCGATCGTCGAGTTCCACAAGGTCATCGAGCCGCTCACCGACCCCGTCGCCCATGGCGGGGACGCTTCGGACGCCTTCCACGTGGTGTGCCCTTCGCTCCCCGGCTACGGCTTCAGCGGCAAGCCGCAGCGGCCCGGGTGGAGCGTGGAGCGCACCGCCGACGCCTGGGACCGGCTGATGGGACGGCTGGGCTACGCGACCTATGGCGCACAGGGAGGCGACTGGGGCTCGCAGGTGGCGACGGCGCTCGGCATGCGCCACCCCGATCACCTGGCCGGCATCCATCTCAACATGGTGATCGCGCTGCCTGCCAGCCTGGACGACCTCACCGAAGCCGAGCAGGCCGCGCTGGCCTCGATCGACTACTACCGCAAGTGGGATTCGGGCTACTCCAAGCAGCAGTCGACACGGCCGCAGACGGTTGGCTACGGCCTGGCCGACTCGCCGGCCGCGCTGTGCGCCTGGATCGTGGAGAAGTTCTGGTCCTGGACGGATTGCGACGGCGACCCGGCCAACGTCCTGACCAGGGACGAGATGCTCGACAACGTGATGCTCTACTGGCTGCCCGCCGCCGGCGCGTCGTCGGCCAGGCTCTACTGGGAGAACTTCAACAGGCCCGTCCTCGGCCCGGTGGAGGTGCCGGCCGGCTGCTCGATCTTCCCCAAGGAGATCTTCCGCCCGTCCCGGCGGTGGGCCGATAAGCAGCTCACGAACGTGCACTACTGGAATGAGCTGGACAAGGGCGGCCACTTCGCAGCCTTCGAGCAGCCGGAGACGTTCGTCGACGAAGTCCGCGCCAGCTTCCGGCTGCTGCGGCGACCGCACCCAGCCAGGGACCGGGCCCGGCCAGGGAGGTGATGACCATGCGCGGGCGGACCAGGACGGATTGGTGGGGTGTGGTGCTCGACGCGCCCGACGGCGTGGCCCTGGCCCGTTTCTACTCCGCCGTGCTGGGCTGGCCGATCGCCACGGAGGAGGATGACGGCGCCGCGATCGCGGTCCCCGGCACCTCGTCGTACCTGGCGTTCCAGTCCGCTCCCGGCTATGTGCCGCCGGTGTGGCCCGCGGCCCGCGGGCGCCAGCAGATGATGATGCACATCGACATCGCCGTGGACGACGTGGACGCGGCCGTGGCTGCCGCGGTCGGGCTGGGCGCGACCGTCGCCGATTATCAGCCGCTGGAGGATAACCGGGTGCTGCTCGACCCGGCGGGTCACCCGTTCTGCCTGTACCACGACCACGACCTCGACTGAGGCGCATGGCCTGACCACGGCGTCCTGACCGATCGGGCCTGGCAGGAAGCGGCCCGGCCGGCGGGCTCCCTCATCGCGGGATCGCGCCCGCGCGACAGGCGATCTTGTGGGCGATACTGGGATCGAACCAGTGACCTCCTCGGTGTGAACGAGGCGCTCTCCCGCTGAGCCAATCGCCCGCGCCCGCGCGCCGGCCTCCGGCGGCTGGGGCGAAACAAAGACTAGCGCATGCCGGCGCCACCGCAGCGTCCTCGCGCCGCGCGGGCGGCCGGGGCGGCGGGCGCGGCGATCTGGCGCCCCACACACTCCCGCAGCCGCGGGCACGCGCCCGCGGCTCCGGGAAAAGTGGTCAGAAGCGGCTGCGGGCACAGCCGCCGGCGACCACATTCGCCGGCAGATCGCACCCGCAGCGGCGCCCGCGCCGGTCAGCCAGGCGGACGCGATGCCCGTGGCAGCCCGGTCCCGCGGCAGCACTGACATCGGGCCGTATGCGCGCGCTATCCGCTAGCGGGACGCTAGCGCGCATTGATGCCGCTGCTGCCCGAAATCCCGCAGGCCGGGCGCCGCAAAACAGTCATATATCGGGATATTCGAGCAGCAACTGCCGCAACGTAGCAACCCTCAGCGTACCGCTAAGACAACAGCCAAGCCCCCCGAACGGCTCCGGGAGGACCATCACTGCGCAAAGCCGCCCGCCAGAGGCCGCCGCTCGGGCTAGACTTTCAACTCCGGTGAGACCGAGGTCACACTGCGTTGTGCCTGGTCGTGGGATGACGGAGAGACAAAAACGGTGTTTTATTTCCGGAAGCGTTTGACCAGGTCACGGGTGGTTTGTTGATCAGTGACCGAGGTTACGAGCGACTCAGATCGCGGAATCTTAGTAGCGGATTTCCGCGGTACCTGCGCGCGTCATAAGCCATGGCGGCGCGCACTATTTATGAAGCCCGGCATTCCGGGACACGACAAGGCAAAGGCATTGCTCGATGATGAACACCGGCGCTACCGTCTCCGCTGAGCTCGGGCTCAGTCTTGTGGTTCCCGAGCACGGGGCCGTTCCGCTTCTGGCCAGCCTCTGCTACAGCGCCGGCGACCCTTACGCAATACGCATGGCATTTCACGTCGGCACCGATGATCCCGTCGAGTGGATCTTCTCGAGGGACCTGCTGTCCGCAGGGCTGGGAGGGCCCGCGGGCGAGGGCGACGTCCAGGTATGGCCCGGCGAGGTGCACGGCCTGAGCGTCCTCAACATCGCCCTGTCCTCGCCATTCGGCCAGGCGCACTTCGAGGCGCCGATGACCTCGATCGCAGACTTCCTGAACAGGACCCACGGGCTTATACCGGCAGGCCGCGAGAGCGACTTCATCAACATCGACGGCGAACTCGACGAGCTGCTCTGGCGCGCCTAAGCGCCCCAAGGGCCCAACCGGGTCTTTGGGGCGCACGCCCGCCTTTCCATGGACGACGGACGCAGGCAGCCAGAGTTCCGGTAATTCGGGCTTATGACGGATCAGCGGACTCGGCCGCGCGCATTGCGAACACCTCCGCGGCCTTTCTGGTGATCGGCCCCGGAACGTCGGGCAGCGCCTGGCCGTTGACGCGGCGAATTGGCTGCACGTCCCTGGTCGTCCCGGTAAGGAATGCTTCGTCCGCGCCGGCCAGCGCCTCCAGCGGAACGTCCTGCTCGGCCGCCCCGGCCCACTCGATCACCAGGCCCCTGGTCACCCCGGCCAGGCAGCCGGATGACAGCGGCGGGGTCAGCAGCCGCCCTTCCGAGACGATGAACACATTCGTCCCGGTGCCTTCGCACAGGTTGCCCGCGGTGTTCGCGAAGATCGCCTCGCTGCCGCCGCGGTCGCTCGCGTAGGCCAGCGCCCGCACGTTCTCCGCGTACGAGGTCGTCTTCAGCCCGGAGAGGGCCCCGTGCTCGTTGCGCGGCCAGGGCACGGTGACCACGTCGCACCAGGGCGCGGGCGCGTGCATCTCGCCGATGGCCACGATCATGGTCAGCGGGCCACCGCCGCGCTCGGAGCCGAGCGGCGCGATCCCGCCGGTCACCGTGATCCGCATCCTGGCCAGGTCCGGCCTGCCCGGCGACTGGGCCACGGCCAGGGCGCCGGCCCTGATCTGCTCCAGGTCGGGCGGCGTCAGGCCGATCCCCGCCGCCGACCGGCCGAGCCTGGCCAGGTGCCGGCTGAGCGCGAACGGTACCCCGCGGGTGACCTTGACCGTCTCGAAGACGCCGTCGCCGGTCACCAGCCCGTGGTCGAAGACCGAGACCCGCGCCTCTTCGTCGGGAACCAGGGTCCCGTTAATCCAGACTGTCACGGGGATGACGCTAGCGCAGCCCGCCGCATTGTCCAGCCGCTGCCGCGCAGATTTCTGGAAGCGACACGTTCACGCTGGAAATCTGCCCGGCAACCTCCCTGTCCGTATCCATCCGCGGGACATGCGCCCGTACCGTGGCGTGCGCGGCGGCGGACGCGACGCTGGGCGGCGCGATCGGCGAGCGCAGGTCGATGCCCTGCGCCGCGCACAGGATCTCCACGGCCAGGCAGGTGCGGACGTTGGCGGCGACGTCGCGCAGCTTCCGCACCGCCGTCCAGCCCATCGACACGTGGTCTTCCTGCTTGCCCGACGTGGGGATGGTGTCCACGCTGGCCGGGTGGGCGAGTACCTTGTTCTCGCTGACCAGCGATGCCGCGGTGTACTGCGCGAGCATGTAGCCCGAGTTGGTGCCCGCGTCCGGCGCCAGGAACGGGGGCAGGCCGCGGGAGAAGGCCGGGTCCAGCATCCGGTCCACCCGCCGCTCGCTGATGCTGGCCAGCTCGGCCAGCGCCATCGCCAGCATGTCGGCGGCGAAGGCCAGCGGCTCGCCGTGGAAGTTCCCGCTGATCATCACCTCGCCGTCGGCGGCGATCACCGGGTTGTCGACCACCGACCCGAGTTCGGTCTCCAGCACCCCGCGGGCGAAGCCGAGCACGTCGCGCACGGCCCCGTGCACCTGCGGGGCGCAGCGCAGGCAGTAGGCGTCCTGCACCGCGTGCCTGCTGGTGCGGTGGCTGGCCATCAGGGCCGAGCCGGCTAGCAGAGCCCGCAGGTTGGCGGCGCTAACCAGCTGGCCCGGCTGCGGCCGGAGCGCCTGCACCCGCTCGTCGTACGGCCGCGCGTGGCCGAGCAGCGCCTCCACCGACAGCGCGCAGGC
>JASHPR010000756.1 GCA_030038015.1 Streptosporangiaceae bacterium | reverse complement strand
CGTGGTGAAACCCGGGTTCCATCACTGTTGGCCTGGCCGCCGGGCCGCCGGGATGGCCGGCGGCTCAGTGCAGGTGGCTGTGGCCGTGGCCGTCGGCCGCGGGCTCCTTCTCTTCGGGCTTCTCGACGACCAGCGTCTCGGTGGTCAGCAGCATGCCGGCGATGGACGCGGCGTTCTGCACCGCCGAGCGGGTCACCTTGACCGGGTCGATGACGCCCTGCGCGACCAGGTCGCCGTACTCGCCAGTGGCGGCGTTGTACCCGTGGCCGGCCGGCAGGCCGGCCACCCTTGCGACGACGACGCCGCCCTCGGCCCCCGCGTTCTGCGCGATCCAGCGGCACGGCGCCTCCAGCGCCCGGCGCACCACCCGGACGCCGGTTGCCTCGTCGCCGGTCTTGCCGAGGTCACCGAGCTTGGCCGCGATCTGCACGAGGGCGCTGCCGCCGCCGGCGATGATCCCCTCCTCGATCGCGGCGCGAGTCGCCGAGATGGCGTCCTCCAGCCGGTGCTTCTTCTCCTTCAGCTCGACCTCGGTCGCCGCGCCCGCCCGCAGCACGCAGACGCCCCCGGACAGCTTGGCCACCCGCTCCTGGAGCTTCTCGCGGTCCCAGTCGGAATCGGAATTCTCGATCTCCAGGCGGAGCTGGCGGATCCGGTCCTCGATCGCCGCCTGGTCCCCGGCGCCGTCGATGATCGTGGTCGTGTCCTTGGTCACCACGATGCGCCGGGCGTGCCCCAGCGTCTCCAGCCCGACGGAGTCGAGCCGGAGGCCAACCTCCTCGCTGACCACGCTGCCGCCGGTCAGGACGGCCATGTCCTCGAGCATCGCCTTCCGGCGGTCGCCGAAGCCAGGCGCCTTCACGGCGACGACGGACAGCAGGCCGCGGATCTTGTTGACGACCAGGGTGGACAGGGCCTCGCCGTCCACGTCCTCGGCGATGGCCAGCAGCGGCTTGTGGCTCTGGGCGATCTTCTCCAGCAGCGGCAGGAAGTCGGCCATCGACGAGATCTTGCCGGCGTTCAGCAGCACGTAGGCGTCCTCGAGGACCGCCTCCATCCGCTCCTGGTCGGTGATGAAGTACGCGGAGATGTAGCCCTTGTCGAACTGCATGCCCTCGGTGAACTCGATCTCGAGCCCCATCGTGGGCGACTCCTCGACGGTGATCACCCCGTCCTTGCCGACCTTGCCGAAGGCCTCGGCGATGATGTCGCCGATCCTCCTGTCCTGCGCCGAGACCGTGGCGACGTTGGCGATCTCGCTCTGCTCCTGCACCTCGCGGGCGGACTTGAGCAGGGTCTCGGACACCTCCGCGACAGCGGCGTCGATCCCGCGCTTGAGCGCCATCGGGTTGGCCCCGGCGCTGACCGAGCGCAGCCCCTCGTGGACCATCGCCTGCGCCAGCACGGTCGCCGTCGTAGTGCCGTCACCGGCGACGTCGTTGGTCTTGGTCGCGACCTCCTTGGCGAGCTGGGCGCCGAGGTTCTCGTGCGGATCTTCCAGCTCCACCTCGCGGGCGACGGTCACGCCGTCATTGGTGATGGTCGGCGCGCCCCATTTCTTGTCGATGACGACGTTGCGGCCCTTGGGGCCCAGCGTCACCTTGACGGCGTCCGCGAGCCGGTTGACACCGCGCTCCAGCGCCCGCCGCGCGTCCTCGTCGAACTCCAAGCTCTTGGCCATGAGTACCTCATAGTTATGTGTTCTGGATGGGCTTCATGCCACCGCCCCGGGCTCGCCTGACGGCCGGCCCGGGGCGGTGCTGGACGCGCTGGTGCGCGCCCATCATTACTTCTCGATGATGGCGAGCACGTCGCGGGCGGAGAGCACCAGGTACTCCTCGCCGGAGTACTTGACCTCGGTGCCGCCGTACTTGCTGTACAGGACCACGTCGCCGACCTTCACGTCCATCGGGACGCGCTTGGCGCCTGCGTCATCGAACCGGCCAGGCCCGACCGCAAGGACCTCGCCCTCCTGGGGCTTCTCCTTGGCGGTGTCCGGGATGACCAGGCCGGACGCGGTGGTCTGCTCGGCCTCGAGCGGGCGCACCACAATTCGGTCTTCGAGCGGCTTGAGAACAACCTTGGTGGCGGTCGTCACGATCTGACCTCCCCCTCCGGAAAGGGCTAGCAGATAAATGAATTAGAGAGGGCGACCACGGCGGCCTGCCGTCGCGGGTGTCAGACCGGCCTCGTCGCATTAGCACTCTACACTGCCGAGTGCCAGTTCGGAACATTATCCGCACCGGATCGCGGCGTCAACTCGGCCGGCATCCGGAGCGCCGCCGGCCCCGGGCCCGCCACCCCGAACCTTGCGCGCAGGGTGCGACCGGTTCGGCGCCTCCGCGATCAGACCGCCGGCCGGGAACTGCCGTCACCCGCAGGAGCGGCGTTGAACAGGTGGATCACATCCCGGACGGTGTCCTCGTCCGCCGCGGCCAGCCGGGCGATCGCCGCCACCGGCGTCCCCGACGCCGACGCCATGATGATCAACGCCCGGCGGACCCGGACCGACCCGTGCTTAGCCCGCCGCACGATCTGCCGCAACCGCTGACCCTCCTGATCAGTCAGCCGCCTTGCCCGCACCGGTTCCGCCATCGCCACTCCCGCACTCGGCCAGCACCTACCCGATCGAGTGTGGACCCCGCGCCTGGAGATCAGCCAGCGTGTCACCTAACACGGTGAACGTTCGTGGCCAGCGCTCTAGATCAGTCGCTGCAGCTGTCTGCTTTATGGCGTTCGGAAGGGTCGTGATGCGGCACCGTCAGCTTCAAGCGGTGGCCGTATCGCGTGAGTTCCTGTGGGTTCACGTCGAGCATCAGGACCGCGACCAGAAGGTCGTCGGCCAGGCCTGGCAGTTCGTCGGTGCGGTCGGCGAGAATCCGGCTGGACACGACCTCGTAGATGCCGCCGACGACCGTCTCCGCAGTGAGCGCAGGCCGGCGGCAGCTTGGCACGAGTTCGTGGATGTTGTCCTCGATGATCTCGGCGAACAACTGCAGCGCATCGGCCCGCCGCGCTATGGCACGCGGGCCGGCCGCGAGGACCTCTACGATGCCCATCCGCGCGCTATCCGGGTCACTAGCCAGGAATTGCAGGTATGCCCCGATGCCTGCGCGCAGCCGCTCCAGCGCGGCGGTCTCGTTGAGATAGGCACGCCGGACTCGTGTGACCGCGTGGTGCACCGCGGCGTCGTAAGCGGCGAGGAACGCGTCTTCCTTATTCTTGAAGTGCTCATAGAAGGTGCGTCGTGATACCCCCGCCCGCACGATGATCGCTTCCACGCTCATCTCCGCGTAGCCAAGCTCGGCCGCGGCCCGGGCGACCGCGGCCAGGATGCGCTCACGCTGGTTGGCGGCAACGAAGCTGCGCAAAAGCCCATGCCGACCGCTGGGCAGCTGACCGGCCCGGCGCCCGAAGCCGCCCCCACGCTCTTCTTGCCCGTAGCTAGCGTTAGCTGGCTCAGTCACTGCCACCTCGCTGTCCCAAGAAGCGCTACCGCCAGCCGGCAGCTTCCCGCCTGAGACGTCCCCACTGGGATGATCGTATACATCGTCACTCCTGGTAAGCGCGGGTTGAGCGCGCGGCCCGAAGCGCTACGGCACCGCGCCACGTTCGCGCGGGGACAGCCCGGCCCCGGGCTTCGACCGGGCCTGTCCTGTTCGGCGGCAGCAGAACCGCTCCGCATCTCACAAGCGGGATATTGACTCAGCTGACGCAGGAGCATTACCGTCAGGTAACCCAGACACACAAACGTTTCTGTAGGTCGTCGCAGGCATGCGAGACACGCAGAGCGAAGAGGGGAGCCGCCAGCGCTACCGCGAATAAACCGGCATGGATAGCCAGCGTCAGCCCTCGCGGCGAAAGCGCTTACGGCCCGGCGCCGCCGGCGTCGCCTCCGGGCCACAGTTGGCCGGGCCAGTATGACGAGGTGTTACCGCACCAGCGCCGTTTATGGCGCAATGAGACCGATTGGATAACAGGCAACCAGGAGAGCGGATAAGGGTAGGAGGAGCAATGAAAGGATCTAGCCGGCGGCTTCGCCGCGTGTTCTTTGGCGGGGCGATGACCTTTGCCGCGGCGGCGGCGCTGGTCGCCGGGGTGACAACGTCGGCATTAAGCGCCCAGCCGAAAGCGAACGCGGCACCCGCCCAGATCGGGCAGGGTTACCCGCCGCCAGGAGGCATTTATACTGGGATGACCGCATGCCCCCTATATAACCAGCTTATGCACGAGTCCGTAGAGTTCACGGCGTGTGTCCTCGGGGACATAACCAGCGGCTCGATCAAGATCGGTAACATCACCACGCCGCTCACGGAGCCGGTGAACGTGCAGTTCGGGTTCTACACGGCGGCGAACCAGACCTTCTACGCCGACGTCGTGCCGCCGCCCGAGGGCGTGTCGGCGATGCTGGTCACCAAGCCGGACCTGATCCCGGAGAGCCTGTCCACGATGCTGGGCTGCCCCAGCAGCAACACGGTCGTCGAGAGCCTGTGCCAGCGGATTCCACACTTCGGCAAGTACGGCAACGAGGTTTACGCGCTGGCCGAGTCCGATGGCGCGATCACGAACTTCCAGCTCATCAGCTGGACGCAGCCGGTGGTGTTCCAGCTGATCAACCCGCTGCTGGGCCGCGACTGCAGCATCGGGACGCTCGGCGACCCGGTTGTGCTCCAGCCGTCGCTCAGCATCAGCAGCCTGCAAGAAGAAGTCGACCCGAACCCGGCCGAGCACCCTGACACCTACGTCCTGGCAACCCAGTCCACGGCCAGCGACACCACATTCTCAGCGCCCGCCGTCACCGGATGCGGCCCGGGTGGTGTGGCCAACATCGCGGTCGACGAGGCGCTCGATGCCACGGCCGGCCTGCCCGCGGCGTCCGGCGTCAACAGCGTCACGCTCACCGGCAGCTTCAACATCGCTGCCTGCACCGCTAGCGAGGACTCATCGCTGCCTCAGCCGCAGGACGATGCCGCGATCCTGCTGTCCGCGTTCAAGGCCAGCGTCGGGACTCCCCCGCCCAGCGGGTCCCAGGCAGCCGCCGGCCGGCTCTCCGGCGCCGAGCTGCACGGTGTGCTCGGGCGTCTCGGTGCCCGCTGACTGACAACCGCACCCAACCACGAAGACCGTCTCATCGGTCGGCAGCCGCCAGCGCCACCCGCTGCGTTTGCGTCAAGTGCCGACCCGGTAGGTACTGGGCAGTCCCGATGAGCCGCCCGGAGCCCGGCCGCGGTGTGCGGTCGGGTCCGGCGGCTGCCTCGTCGGCGATCACGTAGATGGGGGCGCCGTCGGGCGGGCGGCGCGGATGGTCTTCAGCGCGGCCAGGGTGTGGTCGCCGCCCTTGCGCAGGCGGGTGACGCCCCACCGGTCTTGATCCGGGTCAAAGCCAGGGGTGCCGTAGCACCCCGTGTCGGTGGCGGGAGATAACGCCGCAGGACAACCGCCCGCGGCGCTGCGTCTTGGCCGCCCTGGCGGTTGCCGTGCGTGCCTGGCGGTTCGTCGCGGCCTCGAGCGGGCTCGCTTCCTCTCACCTCTGTGCCAGCGCGACTAGGCAGGGATTAGAAACGTCTATGTGTCTGGATTACCCGACGGCACGACTCCAGTGTGAGCTGCGTCAAGACTGTGTAGATTGACACGTTCTGACACGGCCGTGACGCAGGCCGGCTGGCGCTGGTGGAGGGGCCGCGGAAGGCGCGATGTCCCGCGTCACGACCGCGCCGGGACCACCATGACGCGGGCTTTAACCCGGCAGCGATCCGACTACCAGGAACGATGCTGTCTAGAATAGGTTGAGCACGGGGAAGCCGCCGGCTGCAGTCTGGCGGCCTTGAGACACGGGGTGGCAGTGACCAAGCCGACACGCCGGGACTGGGACCCAGCCGACACCGCCAGCGACTTCAGGCGCCCGCAGCAGCTGCCCAGGGGAAGGCATGGGCTATTGCGCAGCTTTGTCGCTGCTGACCAGCGTGAACGCATCCTTGCCGCAGTCGCCCAGGCTGCAGCCGAGCTTGGCTACGCGCAGATGAGCGTGGAAGCGGTCATCGCGCGTGCTGGGGTGTCGCGGCGCACCTTCTACGAGCACTTCAGGAACAAGGAGGACGCGTTCCTCGCCGCCTACGATGCCGTGGTGCACCGGCAGGCCAGGCACATCCGGCGCGCCTATCTCAAAGAGACGACCGTGCGGGAGCGGCTGCGCGCGGGCATCGGCGCGTACCTGCAGTTCATGGCCGGCGAGCCGGAACTCGCCCGGATGTGCATCGTGGAGGTCCTGGCTGCCGGCCCGCGCGCCATAGCGCGCCGGAACGAGGCCATGCGAATGTTCGCGGAGATCATCGAAGACAACATTCACGAGCTCATCCCCGGCTGCCAACGGGCGCCGCTCACCGCGGAAACGATCGTTGGCGGCATTCACGAGGTCGTGTTCAGCAGGATCCTGGCCGACCGCATCGACGAGCTGCCAGGCCTGGCCGATGACCTGCTGGCCACGATCCTGATGCTCGACGTAGACGCCCACCAGTCCTCGGCCAGCAGGCTGACCACCGCCTGAGGCGGCGGCGCCGGGGCTCAGCCGTCGCAGTGGTATCTCCCCGGCCGGGCCTTGGGCGACGTGGACGCCGCCGCGGCAGACAGCGCCCGTGGCTGCTTCGCGCCGGCGGTGGTGCAGCCGCCCATGAGGTCTATGCGGCACGCCCTGAGCCAAGAAACCCGCTACGCCGCCACGACGGCCGTCACCGGCATCGCGGAATCGGCGGGGAAGTCGAGCGAGGAGGGCGGAACTCCCCTCGCCACCAGCTCTGACCCCAGCGCGGCCACCATCGCCCCGTTGTCCGTGCACAGGCCCGGCCGCGGCACGCGCAGCTTGATGCCCGCCGCCTCGCAGCGCTGCTGCGCGAGGGCCCGCAGCCGGGAGTTGGCGGCCACCCCCCCGCCGATCACCAGCTGGTCCACGCCGCTGGCCAGGCAGGCGTCCACCGCCTTGCGGGTCAGCACGTCGGCGACCGCCTCCTGGAACGACGCGGCGACGTCGGCCACCGGCACCGCGAGCCCGGCAGCCTCGCGGGCCTCGACCCAGCGCGCGACCGCGGTCTTCAGCCCGGAGAACGAGAAGTCGAACGTCTGGTCGCGGTACTTGCCCCGGGGGAATCCGACGGCGGCGGGATCGCCCGCCTTCGCGGCCGCGTCGATGGGGGGCCCGCCGGGGAACGGCAGCCCGAGCAGCCTGGCCACCTTGTCGTAGGCCTCCCCCGCGGCGTCGTCGATCGTGGCACCGAGCGGCACCAGCTCGCCGGGCAGGTCGCTGACCAGCAGCAGCGACGAGTGGCCCCCGGAAACCAGCAGGGCGACCGCGGGGACCGGCAGGCGGCCGTGCTCGAGCTGGTCCACGGCGATGTGCGCGGCCAGGTGGTTGACCCCGTAGACGGGCTTGCCGAGCGCGAGCGAGTAGGCCTTGGCGGCGCAGACCCCTACCAGCAGCGCGCCGGCCAGGCCGGGGCCCGCGGTGACCGCGATCGCGTCCACGTCGGAGAGCTTGGCGCCCGCCTTCGCCAGGGCCCTGTCCACGGCCGGGACCATGGCCTCCAGGTGCGCCCGGCTGGCCACCTCGGGCACCACGCCACCGAACCTGGCGTGCTCGTCGACGCTGGAGGCCACCGCGTCGGCCAGCAGCTCATGCCCGCGGACCAGGCCGGCCCCGGTCTCATCGCAGGAGGTCTCGATGCCCAGCACCAGCGGGGCCGTCACCATCTGCCATCACCCAGGTCACGCCGCATCACCAGCGCGTCGGCGCCCGACGGCTGGTAGTAGCCCTTCCTGACGCCGATCTCGCTGAACCCGTACTTCCGGTACAGGCGCTGCGCCCTGTCATTGTCGGTGCGCACCTCGAGAAAGACCTCGCGGCACCTCCGCCGCGCCGCCTCCGCCAGCAGCGCTTCCAGCAGCTCTGAGCCGGTCCCCCGTCCCCACCGGTCGGCGGCGACCGCCAGGGTGAGCACGTCGGCCTGGGCCGCGGCCACCAGGAGCCCCCCGTAGCCGGTGATCGCACCGTCCTCGTCGGCTACCAGGTAGTAGCGGCTGCGTGGCTGCTCGGCGAGCTCGCCCGCGAGCATCTGCCGTGACCACGCCTCCTCGCCGAACAGGGTGCGCTCGAGCACCAGCACGGCGTCGAGATCATCGGCCGTCATCATGCGCAGCGTGCGGCTCGTCACGGTGTGACCCGCTTCGGCCTGCCCGGCACCCGGGCGTCGGGCCTGCGCAGGTAGAGCGGCTCCGGGGGCTCGCAGGGAGCGCCCGCGGCCAGGCGCTGCGCGGCGATGCCGGCCAGGTGCGCCGCGTCGGGGTAGCGCGGCGGGATCGGGCAGCCGCCCAGCTCGGGATAGAGCAGCGCTCCCTCGCCCGCGACCGGCCGCGACGCGGTGATGCCCGCCGAGGCCAGCTCGGCGGGGAGGCCGACCGCCGGCTCGCCGACGCGCAGCCCCGCAGGCCCGTAACGCGCCCAGTAGACCTCCTTGCGGCGGGCGTCGGCGGCGACGATGAACTCCCGGCCAGCCGCGGCGGCCGCCTCGCGCGCCATCACGTCGAGCGTGCACACGCCCACCGCGGGAATGCCGAGCGCGCTGGCCAGAACCCGCGCGGTGACCAGCCCTGCCCGCAGGCCGGTGTACGGTCCCGGGCCGGTCCCGACGGCGACCGCATCCAGGTCGGTGCGCGCGGCACCGCCTGCCGCGAGCACCTGCTCGATCATGACGGCCAGCAGCTCGCCGTGCCTCCGGGAACCCTCCGCGGCCTGGCCGGCGAGCACGCGCACCCCGTCGTGCAAGGCGACCGACACCGCCGGGGTCGCGGTATCGAAGGCGAGCAGCAACACGATTGCAAAGCGTAGGTCACGCGGCCGCCTGGCCGTGCCGTCCGGCTCAGCGCAGCGCGGCCAGCGCCTCGTGCGCCGCCGCGAGCGCCGCGGCGCGGAGGGTGGCGTCCGGCACCGGGCCGAACCCGCCGCCGTGCTCCTGGCCCTGCATCGTGACGGTGATCACCACGTTGCGCTCCCTGGCCACCACGGTGACCTCATCGGTCGTGTCGCCGCCGGCATGGAAGACCTGCAGCGCGGTGAACGCGGTCTGGCCGAGCCCGAGCGCCACGCCGATCTGGGCCTTGGGCGCCCTGGTCCCCTGCGGCGGGTGCTGCAGCGTCTCCAGCTGCTGGCCATAGGCGTCGATCGCGCTGAACGTGGCGCTGCCGTCCCCGCTGGCCAGCAGGCTCGGCGTGTAAGCGGTGCTGGTAACCGTGAGCACGCGGAAGTCGGGACGGGCATCCAGGGTCCACGTGCACTGGCTCTGGGTGGAGCTGCCGAGCGCCTGGGACACCTCGGCGAGCTTCCCGGGAAGGTACTGGCTGAGCGTCGCCGGGCTGACCGAGCCGCAGGCGTCGGGGACGGAGCGGAACTCACCCGGCTGGAAGGTGGTCACCAGCCCGCTGCTCTGCGGCGCCGGGGCCGGCTTGCCCTGGAACGGGAGCTTGCCCAGGACACCGAGCACCACGATGACCCCGGCCACGACCACGGCGCCGGCAATGACGGTCCTGCGCCGCGATTTCCTGGCACGGGTCGCCGCGGCCCGGCGGCCCGGCCGGCGGCCGGCCCCCTGGTCCCGCGGCCGC
>JASHPR010000755.1 GCA_030038015.1 Streptosporangiaceae bacterium | reverse complement strand
AGGGCTGGGCGGACTTCATCACGCACGGCCCGTCGGCACTCGGCGGGTTCTCGGAGATGACCGAGGAAGACTGGGCACGGCGGGCCGACCAGTTCCGGCTGCTGCCCGGTGAGACGCTGGCCGGGGTGCTCGCCGGCTACGCCGAGGTCGCCCGCCGCACCGACGACCTGGTCGCCGGCCTGCCCGACCTGGACGCGGCGCACCCGCTGCCGGAGGCGCCCTGGTTCCCGCCGGGCGCGCAGTGGTCGGCCCGGCGGGTGCTGCTGCACATCATCGCCGAGACGGCGCAGCACGCCGGGCACGCCGACATCATCCGGGAGTCCCTGGACGGCGCCAGGACCATGGGCTGAGCCCGCGCCATCATGACCCCCGTGAGCTCACCGGACCCCGCCGCCGTCACGGTCACGTTCGCGGGCTCGGGCGACGCATTCGGCAGCGGCGGCCGGGACCAGGCCTGCATCCACCTGCGCGGGCCGGGCGGCGCGGCCCCGGTGCTGCTCGACTGCGGCGCCACGTCGCTGAGCGCGCTGCGCCGCTCCGGGCTCGACCCGGGGGAGGTGGCCGCGATCTTCATTTCCCATCTGCACGGTGACCATTTCGGCGGCGTCCCGTTCATGATCTTGAACGGGCAGTTTTCCGGCCGGGTCGAGCCGCTGCCGGTGATCGGGCCTGCCGGGACCGGCAGGCGGCTGGCCGCGCTGATGGAGTGCATGTTCCCGGGCTCCTCGACGGTGGCGCGGCGGTTCCGCGTGCCGGTCACGGAGCTGGAGCCGGGGGACGAGGCCACCGCGGCCGGGGTGCGGGCGCTGGCGTTCGCGGCCGATCACCCGAGCGGCCCGGACGGGCCTGCCCTGGCGCTGCGGCTGGCCATCGGCGGCAAGCTGATCGGCTACACCGGCGACACCGCCTGGACCGGCGCGCTGGCCGACGTCGCGGCCGGGGCCGACCTGCTGATCGCCGAGGCCTACTACCGGGAGAAGAGCATCCCGTATCACCTCAGCCACGCGGACCTGGCCGCCCGGGCCGGCCTGCTCACCAGCCGGCGCATCGTGCTCACCCACATGTCGGCCGACATGCTGGAGCATCCGGGGCAGGCCAGGTTCGAGACCGCGGCCGACGGCCTCGTGCTGCGGATCTGACGCCGGGGCCTCCGTCAGCGGCTCTGGCACCAGGTCAGCCATTGCCGCAGCGTCCGCCGCCGCGGGTGCGGGCGCCTCGGCGGCTGCCCGGGCTCAGCGGCCGCGGCTGATGGTGCCGGGCTGCCCGTGGCGGGTGGTTCCGCGTTCCCTGCGGGTGCTGCCGTGCCCTCGGCCGGGGGCAGGTCCGCGGTGAGCGCGGCCAGGTCAGCGTAGGTGCGCGCGGCCAACGCCGCCTCCAGCCGCTCGTCGAGTTCGGCAGGGGTCAGGCGCCCCTCGCTCGCCGCCACCCGCAACAGCCCGACGACCCGGTCCCGGTCCTGGCGCGATGCCGGCAGCTTTCCCAGGGCCTCCAGCCTGCCCTCTCCCCCCACATCGCGCGGCGCCGCCGGATTGTCACCAGACGACGACATCCCGCTCACCATGGGCGATACTGTACGGCGGTCACCGCTCGGGCAACAGTGGTGACCGCTGGTAACTCTGTGTTACCAGGGCCCCGGGCGCAGCACGCCCGCGGCCCGGCGCCCGGCCGGTGCGGCAAGACGAACCACCCAGCCCCGCCCGGGCCCAGGGCAAGCCGGGATGAACGTGACACAGCGGGTAGCCGGTACCCGCGTATCCGGCGCAACCGGTGGCAGGCGGGCCCACAGCCTGATATGCACGCGGTTATGGGGGCGACGTCTGGCATAGGCGGCGGTGCCGCAGGCCCGTGGTACCGGGTCCAGGCGATCATGGCCGACGGCCGCCATGGCAGCAGCGCGGAGCGCGATTACGCCTCGGTGCTGCCCGCCGCGCTGAACGCCGCGATGCACCGCCGCCCGTTCGTCGCCGGGTGGCTGTCCCGCGGCGGCGGGGCCCCGCTCGAGCTGATCACCAACGCCGGGCCGCTCCCGGAGCCCGGCGCGCCGGACCGGCAGGCGGCCCGGCTGCAGGACCGCTCCCGCGGCAAAAACGAGTTCACCGAGCCGACCCGGGCCATCGACCCGGGCTCCGTGACCGGCCGTCACGACGACGACCCCGACTCGGCCGTGGTGATCGAGTCGAGCCGGATCATCGGCCCAGGCGCCCCCATCGAGCCCAGCCGGGTCATCGAGCCCGGCCAGCCGGCCGGCAGCGACGCGGTCAGCGGCGCGGGCGTGGTCGTCGAGCCGAGCCGGCCCGCCGGGCCGGCGAGCGCGCTCGAGCCGGTGGAGGCCATCGAGCCCAGCAGCCTGTTCGAGCCGAGAGAACTGCTGTTCCCCTGGGGCGCCCGGGGGGTGCCGATGCCGGGCAGCCTGCTCACCGACCTGGACCGGCTGGTCTGGGCGCCGTGCCCGGGCCGCCTGGCCCCGCCGCTCGGGTGGGACACCCCGCAGTTCGCGGTGGACGCGGCCGTCGGCTACCTCAGCCGTGGCGCGCTCCATCGTCCCGGCGGCCGGGGGGGCGGCGACGAGCCGGGGGGCAGGCGGCCGACGCTGTTCGAGTCGGCGCTGGTGACGCTCATGGCCAGGCCGTTCGGCTGGCTGGTGGTCGCCGAGCCGTCCGAGCTCATCGACACCGAGATCGGGGAGCTGCGGACTCAGCTGAACGTGCTGCGGCGCTACGACGAGGAGCATTCCCGGTTCGACGTGGCCCGCGCCGAGCGCCGTCTGGCCGAGCTGGACGCGTTCCGGGAGGCCGGGCTGTGGAACGTGCGGGTTCTGGCCGGGGCCGCGACCGAACAGGAACTGCGGCTGATCGCGCCGGTGCTGGTCGGCTCCGTCGACCTGGCGGCGCATCCCTACCGGCTGCGCAGCGCCGAGGAGCCCCGGGACCTGGCCGACGCCCTCGCGGCCAAGCTCGCCGACCCGGTGGACGGTG
>JASHPR010000754.1 GCA_030038015.1 Streptosporangiaceae bacterium | reverse complement strand
CAGCCGCACGGCCCTGGCCGGGTCGCCGCTGGCCGCCGCCAGCACGGCCGACGCCTCGAGCCCGCGGGCCACGGCGAGGCGCTGCCCGGTGGCCAGGCTGAGCTGCAGGCTCTCGGTCAGGCTCGACCTGGCGAGCGGCAGGTCGCCCTGGGACAGCGCGACCCGGCCGATGCCGAGCAGGCAGCGGGCGATCTCGGGTCTTGCGTCGATCTCCCGGTAGAGCGCCAGCGCGTCACGGAAGCGGGCGAGCGCGCCGGCGTGGTCGCCCCGTGCCCTGGCCAGGCCGCCGAACCCGTACAGCGCCTGTGCCACGCCCCAGCCGTTGTTGTCCCTGAGCACCTCGAGCGCCTCGGTGAAGGCACGCTGTGCCTCGTCCAGCCTCCCCTGGTGGGCCCGGATCGTGGCCTCGACGGCGAGCGCCAGCCCCTCTTCCCAGCTGTCCCCGTCGCCGCGGGCGGCCTTCGCCGCGGCGCCAATGCTGGCCAGGGCGTCCTCGTGGCGGCCGGCCCTGAGGCTGACCACCGCGAGCACGCGCAGCGCCGTCGCGGCGCCGCCCTCCCCGGCTGCCTGGCAGAGATCGAGCCCGGCCTGCGCGCAGGCGCCGGCCTCCCCGTAGTCCTGCTGCTCGAAAGCCAGCTCGGCCCGCGCCGTCAGGGCCCGGGCCCTGACCCCGGCCCGCACGTCCCGCCCGGCCGCGAGGAAACGGTCGAACCAGCTCGCTCCCTCGGTCGCGTCCCCGTAGGCGATCCACGGGCTGCGCAGCCCGGTGCAGAGCCGCAGGCCTTCCTCGGTGTCGCCGCGGGACAGGCAGGTGACCAGCGCCGCGCGGCAGTTGGCCCGCTCCGCGAGGGCCCTGCGGTACAGGGCGACGCGCACCGGCCAGGGCGGGTCGCCGCGCACGAACGCGACCGCCACGATGTCTTCCATCAGCTGCAGCATGTAGTCGCGGTGCCGCAGGCGTATCGCCGGCCCCTCGCCCGAGGCGTCCAGCCGCCCGGAGGCGTACTCCCTGATGGTGTCGAGCAGCCGGTAGCGGGCGTCCCCCTCCAGCTGCCCGTCGAGCGTCACCAGGGACTTGTCGATCAGGGCGGCCAGCAGGTCGAGTACCTGGTCGGCCGGGATGGCGTCGTCGGCGCAGACCTGCTCGGCCATGTCCAGGTTCCAGCCCGCGAACACGGCGAGCCTGCGCAGCAGCACCTGCTCGGGCTCGGACAGCAGCTCGTAGCTCCAGTCCACGGCCGCCCGCAGCGTCTGCTGGCGCGCCGGGGCGGTGCGGTCGCCCAGGGCGAGCAGCTGGAACCGGTCACCGAGCCGGGCGGCGATCTGCTCGACCGAGAGGGCACCCACCCTGGCCGCGGCCAGCTCGATGGCCAGCGGCATGCCGTCCAGCGTCCGGCACAGCCGGGCCACGGCCGGCGCGTTCTCCGCGTCGAGCGCGAACCCCGGCCGCACGGCCGTGGCGCGGTCGGCGAACAGCCGGATCGCCTCGTGCCTGGCCAGATCGTCGGCTGGCAGGTCGCTGGCGGCGGCCGGCAGCTCAAGCGGCGGGACCCGCCATACCGTCTCGCCGCGCACCCGGAGAGGCTCGCGGCTGGTCGCGATCACGCGCAGGCCCGGGCAGGCGGCCAGCAGCTGCTGCACCAGCGCCGCGCTCGCGTCCACCACGTGCTCGCAGGTGTCAAGGATCAGCAGCAGCAGCCGCGGGCGCAGCGCGACGGCCAGCGTCTCGGTCAGCGGCCGGTCAGGCTCCGCCCTGACGCCGAGCGAGTCAGCGACCCGGCGCAGCACCAGGGACGGATCCACGGTGTCGGCGAGCTCGACCAGCCACGCCCCGTCCGGGAAGCCCGGCACCACCTCGCAGGCGAGCCGCAGCGCCAGCCGGGTCTTGCCGATGCCGCCAGGCCCGCACAGGGTCAGCGCGCGGACGTCGCTGAGCAGCCTGGCGAGCTCTGCCAGGTCCCGCTCCCTGCCGACGAAGCTGTTCGGCTCCGCCGGGAGGTTGCCGTCGCTAATCGCGGTCTGGATGGCCATGGTCCTTGGGTGGTCGTCGCTGGCACCGCCGGTGTCCCGGTCGTGGTTACCGACAGTTTCTCATCCGGGCGGCGCCCAGGGTAAGACAAGAGTGCAGCATGGCTCGCGAAGACCGGCATTTACCGACAAGTCTGCACGATCATCAACGAAATTACCCGCCGGTAATCGTGATCGACGCTGGCTCGCTGTAACGGACGCGGCCGAAGTACATCACCTTGACCAGCGCCCACCAGTGCTGCCCGGGCCGGGCGGTGGCGGCGGCCGCGACCGTGGCGCGCACGGTGACCTCCGCGCCAGGCTCGGCGGTGAAGCCCTGCGTCCACGGGAGCACCTCTGCCCAGCTGCCGAGCGGGGACACCAGCTGCGCCTCGCCGCGGACCTGCGATGCCGTGGCGTTGCGCAGCCGGAGCGCGATGCCGCCGCGCCCGCCCGGCGGCAGCCGCAGCTCGGGGGTCAGCAGCGCCAGGTCCAGCTCGGCCGCGAGCTTCTGCTGGTCGGCCTCGTACAGCGGGAACAGCTCGTCCAGCGGCAGGTCAAGGGCGGGCGGGGCCGGCTCACCGACGCTGACCATCGCGGCATCCTCGAAGACCTGGCCGTGCCCGGTAATCCGCGCGGTGACGAAGTGCCGCCCGCCGCGCGCTCCGGGCAGCGCCCGGACCGTGAGGTCCCAGCATGCGTGGCCAAGGGGCGCCAGGTCATAGCGGAGCGGCCCGGCGGGCTCCAGCCGCAGCTGCCCGCCCGCGTCAAGCTCCACGGCGCCGGAAGCCGACGCCGTGCCGCAGGCCACGGTCAGCCGCAGCGCCGCCTCGCCGGCCGCGTCCCCGGGCCCGGCAAGGGCGAGCCTGCCGGGGGACAGGTGCACGGCGACCGGCACGTTCCCGGCCGGGGCCGGCCCCTTGCCGTGCAGCCAGTAGCGAGTGAACACCGGCTGGGCCGGTTCCGGCGGCGGCTCGGGCCCGTCCGGCGGCTGCGGCGCGGCCCGC
>JASHPR010000753.1 GCA_030038015.1 Streptosporangiaceae bacterium | reverse complement strand
GCTCACGGCGCTCCGGCACGCCGAGCGCGACCCGGCCGGGCTCTCCGACGCCGACGCGCTCGCGCTGCTCGACGCGGGCGGCGCAGAGCTCGAGGCGCTGGCGGGCCTGGCCGACGCGCTGCGCAAGGACGCGGCCGGCGACGACGTCACCTACGTGGTCACCCGCAACATCAACTTCACGAACGTCTGCTACACCGGCTGCCGGTTCTGCGCGTTCGCCCAGCGGCGCACCGACGCCGACGCTTACACGCTGTCGCTGACGCAGGTCGCCGACCGCGCCGAGGAGGCGTGGCAGGCCGGGGCCACCGAGGTCTGCATGCAGGGCGGCATCCATCCCGACCTGCCCGGCACCGCCTACTTCGACCTCGCCGCCGAGGTGAAGCGGCGCTGCCCGCGGATCCACGTGCACGCGTTCTCGCCGATGGAGGTGATGAACGGGGCGTCCCGGACCGGCCTGCCGGTCAGGGAATGGCTGGTGCGCGCGCGCGAGGCCGGCGTCGACTCGCTGCCCGGCACGGCGGCCGAGATCCTGGACGACGACGTGCGCTGGGTGCTGACCAAGGGCAAACTCCCGGCCGCTGCGTGGGCCGACGTCATCACCACCGCGCACGAGCTGGGCATGCGCACCACCGCGACGATGATGTACGGGCACGTGGACACGCCCGCGCACTGGGTGGCGCACCTGCGGGTGATCCGCGGCATCCAGGAGCGGACCGGCGGCTTCACCGAGTTCGTGCTGCTGCCGTTCGTGCACGCGAGCTCGCCGATCTACCTGGCCGGCCTCGCCCGGCCGGGCCCGACGCTGCGGGAGAACCGGGCGGTGCACGCGCTGTCCAGGCTGCTGCTGCACGGCGCGATCCGCAACATCCAGTGCTCCTGGGTGAAGCTCGGCGACGACGCCTGCCGCGCGATGCTCACCGGCGGCGTGAACGACCTCGGCGGCACGCTGATGGAGGAGACGATCAGCCGGATGGCCGGCTCGGAGAACGGCTCATACAAGACGATCAGCCAGCTCGCCGCCATGGTGCAGCCCACGGGGCGGCCGTTGCGGCAGCGGACGACGACCTATCAAGATCCAGATCCTGAACGGGTAGCCGCGGCGGCGGCAAGCGACGGTGTCTGTGCCTCGGTTCGGGGCTCCAGGGCCCCGCTCCCGCTGGTGGGCGCCTGACCGTAGCGTGGTGCGCGCCGCTCCCGGGGAGCCCGCCGCTCCCGGGGAGCCCGCCGCCCTCGGTGTGTTCGCAAACTGTTGCCCCGGCAGCACTTAGCGAACACACGCCGTGCCGACGGCGTCCCACAGCACGCACCAGTCACAGCGTTATCAGGAAGGTCTCCGGGTCGCGATCTGGCCGCGGCCGTGGCGGCGTGGCGGCGTGGCCGACGCCGATCGCGCCCATCGGCTCCCAGCCCGGCGGCAGGCCGAGCGACGCCGCCGCGACCTGCTGGCAGAACAGCGTGCTGGACACCCAGCACGACCCGAGCCCTTCCACGGCCAGCGCGACGAGCAGGTTCTGCACGGCCGCGCCCATCGCCACCACGAACATCGTGCGTTCGGCGGCCGAGCGCCGCTGGTCGGGGTAGGGATGCGACGCCTGCGCCGCGAGGCACGGCACGATGATGAGCGGTGCCCTGCGCAGCGGCTCGCCGCGGCGCAGCCGCCGGGCGATCTGCTCCGCGGTGAACCCGTCGCCGCGCAGGTCGGCGGTCCACGCCGCGAGCATGTCATCGAGCAGCGCGGTCCTGGCGCGCTGTGATTCCAGCACGGCGAACCGCCACGGCTCGCTGTGGTGCGGCGCGGGCGCGGTCAGCGCGGCCGCGATCGCCCGGCGCACGGCTTCCGCGTCCACGGGCTCGGAGCTGAACTCGCGGACGGTCCTCCGCTCGCGCAGCACGTCGGCCGCGCCGAGGCGGAACATGTCCTCGGCGGCCGGCCGGATCAGCGCGGCCGCGCCCGGGCCGTCGGGCTCGGTGACCAGCTCGGCGAGGCCCCGCACGACCGCCACCGGCACCTGCGCGGTCTTGCCCTTGACCAGGTCGGCGGCGGCGGCTATCTCGTCACCGACCGCCGCCACCGTCACCTGCAGCCGGTTGCCGAACGTGTCCGGCTCGCCGCGATGGTCGCGCAGCGGGGCCAGCCCGGCGGCCCCGATCGCCGCGTCGGTCTGCCCGACGCGCCACGGCCTGCCCATGGTGTCGGTCACCACGACGCCGACGCTGATCCCGCGCCGCTCGCCCAGCGCCTTGCGCAGCCGCCGGGCCGAGCCGTCCGGGTCCTCGGGCAGCAGCACCACGGTGCCGGCGGCGGTGTTGGAGCTGTCGACCCCGGCGGCCGCGAGCACAAGGCCGTGCCTGGTCTCGACGATCCTGGTCTGGCCGCGCCGCGCCACCACCCGCACCGCCTCGCCGTCGATCGCGCGTTCCCGGTCGGCGCGGATCACCCGGCCCTCCGCCTTGCTGACGATCTTCGAAGTGACCACGAGGATGTCGCCGTCACGCAGGTCCGGGGCCGCGTCGCTGATCAGCCCCGCCAGGTCGGCGCCGGCCTCGATCTCCGGCAGCCCGTCCACGCCGATCACGGTGAGCTGGCTCATGACGGCGCTCCCGGCTCATCACCCCCGCCGCCGGAGCGCAGCTCCGCGGCGAGGGTGAGCGCGGCACGGGCGATCTCCGCGGACGCCGCGAGGTCCCGCATGAGCAGCGGGAGCGCCCGCACCGTGATGCCGGCCAGGCGCGGGTCGTCGGCCGCCTCCTTGTCCTGGTCGTCGACCAGCCACCCGTCGAGCAGCCCGGCCCCGTAGTGCGCGGCCACCGCGGCGGCGGTCGTGTCGACCCCGATCGCGGCCAGGCAGGCGTCGGCCATGCCGCGCACCGGCGTCCCGCCGATGATCGGGGAGACCCCGACGACGGTCTTGGCGCCCACCGCCTCGGCGATGCCGGGGACCGCGAGGATCGCGCCCACGCTGACCACGGGGTTGGACGGCGGGAGCAGCACGCAGTCGGCGGCCTCGATCGCCTCGAGCACCCCGGGCGCGGGCGCCGCCGACCCCGCCCCGGTGAACAGGATCTCCGCGGCGGGCACCTCGGCGTGCAGCCTGACCCACCATTCCTGGAAGTGCACGGTGCCCCCACCCGCCTCCCCTTCCCCCTTCACTGCCAGGGTCACACGGGTCTCGACCCGGTTGTCGGTCATCGGGAGCAGCGTGACCCCGGGCTGCCACCGCTCGCACAGCGCCCTGGTGACCGCGGACAGCGGGACACCCTCGCGGAGCATGCTGGTCCGGGCGATGTGCGTGGCGAAGTCGCGGTCGCCGAGACCGAACCAGCCCGGCCCGGCGCCGTAGGCGGCGAGTTCATGCAGCACGGTGAAGGTCTCGCCGTCCCGCCCCCAGCCCTGCTCCTCGCTGATCCCGCCGCCCAGCGTGTACATGACGGTGTCCAGGTCCGGGCTCACGTGCAGGCCGAACAGGTCGATGTCGTCGCCGGTGTTGCCGACGACCGTGATCTCGGCGTCGGGCGTGGCGGCCTTGAGCCCGCGCAGGAAGCGGGCACCGCCGACGCCGCCGGCCAGAACGGTGATGCGCATGCCGGAAGTCTCGCAACTCGCGGGGGGTGCCCCCCCGCGACCCCCCCACATTCACCCCCGCGCGGCTCGCGATCACAGACCTCACGGACCTGATCGTCGCCGCGGCGGGCGTCATGGTGACCGACGCGGTGCAGCCGTCGCGCGCGGGCCTCGCTGACCTGGCCGCCTGGTGCCTGCGCACGGCGGCGACCAGCGAAAATCACGGCGGACTTTCCCGGTCATCACGGTCAAGCAGGCGGCCATTATCACGTATTCCCCTTGACGCGGCGCAAGACACGCGGGTGTAATTTCACCAATGTAATTCTCGCGCCGGAGGGGGCGGGGCGCGGGCCGACGCCGTTCCGGGAGGGGGCAGGAGGTGCGCTGTGACTGACGTCATCGTCTCGCTGGTGCACGACGGGCTCGGCATGGACGTTGACGATGCCGAAGAGCTGGGATGGCAGGACCGCGCACTCTGCGCGCAGACCGATCCCGAGGCGTTCTTCCCGGAGAAGGGAGGATCGACCCGGGAGGCGAAGAAGGTCTGCCGGGCCTGTGAGGTCAGGGCCGAGTGCCTGGAGTACGCCCTGGAGCACGACGAGCGCTTCGGCATCTGGGGCGGGCTGTCGGAGCGCGAGCGCAGGCGGCTGAAGCGCCACGCCATGTAGGCCAGCCGGGGCTCAGGCGGCCGCGCCGCCCGGCACCCGGGGGCCCGGCAGGAGCTGTCAGCCCTGCCAGGACTGCGGCCAAGCGTGGCATCTGGCCGTCTTGATACTCCCCCTTCGCGTATTGTTCACGGGTACCACCGCCCAGCATGACCGGAGCGCACGCCCTCCCCCGGCCTGCAGGTGGCCCTCTGAAGAGCGAGCGGACCCCACTTGTCGCCGAACGATACGTATCCGCAGCACGTCGTCACGGCGGTGATCGTCGCGCATGACGGTGCGGCGTGGCTGCCCCGTGTCATCGGATCGCTGCTCGAGCAGACCAGGCCGGTGCAGCGCGTCGTTGCCGTCGACACCGGCAGCAGGGACCGCAGCGGCTCTGTGCTCGCCGGGCTGCTCGGCCAGTCGGTCGTCTTCGGCATGGACCGGGTGACGGGCTACGGCGCCGCGGTCACCCGCGCGCTGCAGCACCGTGCCGCGAACGTGAGGGTTCCCGGTCCCGCCGGGCTGCCCGCCGCCGAGCGCGTGGAATGGGTGTGGCTGCTGCACGACGACTCCGAGCCCGCGCCCGATGCCCTGGAGCAGCTGCTCCGGGGCGCGGCCGAGACCCGCTCGGCCGGCGTGCTCGGCCCCAAGGTCAAGGACTGGGCCGACCGTCGGGTGATCCTCGAGGCCGGGGTCACCATCGACACCGTGGGTCGCCGGATCACCGGCATCGAGCCGCGCGAGGTGGACCAGGGCCAGCACGACGGCGACCGCGACTGCCTCGCGGTCGGCAGCGCGGGCATGCTGATCCGGCGCGACGTCTGGGACACGGCCGGCGGCTTCGACACCGGCATGGCGCTGTTTCGCGAGGACGTCGACTTCTGCTGGCGGGTCCATGCGGCGGGCTACCGGGTCCGGCTGATCACCGACGCTGTCGTCTACCACGTCGAGGCGTCCGCCCGCAGGCGGCGGCCGATCTCGGTCGCCCGGCGCCCGCACCAGCTCGACCGGCGCAACGCGATGCTGACCCTGATGGGGAACCTTCCCGCGATGGCGATGCTCAGATCGGCCGCGGGCAACGTCGTTGTCTCCCTGCTGCGCACGCTGTTCTTCCTGGTTGCCAAGCGCCTGGCCGCGGCTCTGGACGAACTGGCCGCGGTGGGCTCGGTGTTCGGCCAGCCGCTGCGTCTGCTCGCGTTCCGCGGCCGGCGGACGCGGGGCAGGCGGGCGGCCTACGGCAGGCTGCGCGGCTTCCTGCCGCCCGGGCAGTCGCTGCGGCGGATCGCGGAGTTCGCCGCGGTGGCGATGTCCAGGTCTGCCCAGGCTGACACGGCGGGCGCGCATCACGCGACCGACGATCCTGACGACGCCGATTTCCTGCTGACCGACACCGGCCTGGTGCAGCGCATCCTGACCAACCCCGGCGTGCTGCTGTTCATCGGGCTGACCGTGGTCTCGCTTGTCGCCGAGCGATCTCTGCTCGGCTCCAGCCCGCTCGGCGGCGGCGCGCTCATTCCCGCATGGGGCGGCGCTGCCGGGCTGTGGCACGAGTACCTGCAGGCCTTCCACCCGGTCGGTGTTGGCTCCGGCAGCAGCGCCCCGCCCTACCTGGCAGTGATCGCCGCGCTCGCCACCGTCCTCGGCGGCAAGCCGTGGCTGGCCGTGGACGTGATCCTGCTCGGCTGCGTGCCGCTGGCCGGCGTCTCGGCGTTCCTGGCCGTGCGGCGGGTCACTCGCTCCACGCCGGTCAGGATCTGGGCCGCGGCCTCGTATGCCCTGCTGCCCGTCGCCATGGGCGCGATCGCGGCAGGCCGCTTCGGCACCGCCGTCGTCTTCATCCTGGTACCGGTGATCGCCCTGCTGGCCGGGCGGATGCTGACCCAGCCGGCCAAGCGGGCACGCCGGGCTGCCTGGGCTACCGGCCTCGCCGTGGCGGTGGCCGCGGCGTTCGTGCCGCTGGTCTGGATCGTCGTCCTGGCCGCCGCGCTCGCCTTGGCGGCGGCCCGGCCGGCCATGTGGCGCAACCTGGGCATCGTGGTGGCGGTGCCGCCGGTCCTGCTTTTGCCGTGGACGGCCCAGGCTGCCACCGATCCGTCGGGGCTGCTGCTCGAGGCCGGCCTGCCCCAGCCCGGGCTGGCCGTTCACGACCTGCCTGCCCGGTCCCTGATGCTGCTGAGCCCGGGCGGCCCGGGCCTGCCCCCGGTCTGGGTGACCGGCGGGATCGCCGTGGCCGCGCTGGCCGCGCTGCTGCTTGCCCGGCGCCGGGCGCTCATGATGGCCGGCTGGGGCATTGCCCTGTCCGGGCTGCTCGTCGCCGTGGCCGTGAGCCGTGTCGTGGTCACGCCCGGCAGCGGTGAGCCAGCGGTGTCGGCATGGCCCGGCGTGGCCCTGCTGATCGCCGCGACGGGCCTGCTGCTGGCGGGCGCGACCGCGGGCGAGGCCATCCCGCGCCTGGTGCGGGGCACCCACGATGCGGGCGCCAACCGCGGCACGCCGCCGCGCGGCGGGAAGGGC
>JASHPR010000752.1 GCA_030038015.1 Streptosporangiaceae bacterium | reverse complement strand
CGAGTGTCGACGAGCCCTAAATCTGGCTTGCTTCAGGCCATTAGGCACACACAACCTCGACACAGGTCTGCGGGTTTCCTCCCAGTCATCAGCCGGTCCTGCCATAGGATACATGTGGCGAGTCGGACGGCCAGCTTGTCGCTGCCCTAGTTGCTTAGCCTCGATCCACCGCGTGAATTCGGGTGATCGCTTTCTGGCCGGTGCCCTGGAAAGCTGATCTTGGGGTCGATGGCGGGCGTGGTTTTCCTGCCGCTCACTGTCCGGCGGCTTGTCCTGGGGTTCCTGGCGGAGATAGCGGTGGCGGTCTGCCGGGGGCCAGCGTGGCCATGGGGCCTGGTGACCGGGTCTGGGCTGGTCAGGCCGCAACGGCGGGCGGGCCGGTGGCGGCCTGGAACAGGCTGGCCCATTCCTGTTCGCGATGCCAGCCCTCGGGCAGGTGGATGGTGAGGTGGCCGCGGCCGTGGCGGGCAGTCCGCGCGGCGACATCGATGAGATCGCGGCGCAAGGTAGCGCCGCGGGCCCTGGCGCAGGTCAGGCTGGCCAGGCATCCGGCGGCGCGCAGCAGGTTGCAGCTGATCGCGGTCAGCGCCAGCCTGGCCGCGTTGGCGGGAAAGCGGCCGGAGGGCAGGTGCGCGAGCGGCCCGTTCCGTCCGGGCGACCAGGGTGTCGGGCACTGTCGCCCGGGGGCCCGCCGAAGGCTGTGCGCGACACGTTCTGGCGGCGTGTCGTTCATGTTGCCGATCTCACGTTTCACGTAAAGTCATCCCTTAGTCACCGATAGTGGAGGTGGGTGGGGGATGCGGAGGTTCCGGTCGTTCCGGGTCCGGCTGCCGTCGGGTGAGCGGTACTGGACGGTGCTCGGCGCGGGCTACCGGCCGGTGCCCGAGGCGGATGAGTGGTTGCTGCACGTCCGCCTGGGCCGGGACTGCGCGGAGAGCACGACGGAGGCCTATGCCGGGGCGCTGGCGTTGTTCTTCGAGTGGTGCGCGGCGATCGGCCGGGACTGGCGGCGGACGCCGGGAGAGTTCGGCCGGTTCGTCTTCTGGCTGCAGCGCTATGACCCAGACGCCGTTCCGGGGGCACAGGTCCGCATCGTGCGGGGTGCCCGCCGGGTGAATGCCGTGCTCGCGGCCGTCCGCGAGTTCTTCAAGCATGCGGTTTCGGTAGGGATGGTCGCTGAGGCGGCCCTTGACGCGCTGTTCGATCTTGTGGAGGACTACGACCTCCCCGCCGAGGTCCGTGGCGAGCGCGCCGGAGTGCGGCTGCGCAGCCGCCCGCGGCACAAGCTGTCCGAGCCTGAGCGGGTGGTGGACGCGGCCAGCGACAGTGAGGTGCTGGCGCTGCTGCGGGCCTGCCGTAATGCCCGGGACCGGTTCATCGTGCTGACGTTGTGGCGGATCGGGCACCGTCGCGGCGAGCTGGCCGGTGTCCGGCTCGAAGACGTTCACTTCGTCGCGGACGCCTCCCGGCTGGGGTGCGGGATCCGTGGTGAGCATCTGCACGTGCGCCGTCGCGACAACGCCAATGGGGCGACCGCCAAGTCCCGCCGGTCCCGGGTGGTTCCGGCGGACTGGTTCGTGGTGCAGGCCTTTGACCAGTACATGCTTGAGCGCAGCGCCTGCCCGCAGGCGCGCCATTGTGACTTCCTGCTGGTCAACCTCTTCCGCGAGCCTGCAGGCCAGCCGATGCGGCCGCGGGCGCTCAACGAGCTGCTGGCGGCGCTGTCGCGGAGAGCCGGGCTGGAGCGAGTCATTCACCCTCATCAGATGCGCCACGGGTTCGCGGCGAATATCGCTGCCGCGGGCGGCACCCTGGATGAGATCCGCGAGTTGCTCGGTCACGCCTTCCTCACCTCCAGCCAGGTCTATCTGCATCCCTCACCCGACCGGCTGCGACAGGCCATCGAGCGGGTCGAGCTGCCCCGCGCCGCCGCGGGCCAGGTGCCGGTGTGAGCCCCGCCAGTCCCGCGCTGACGCTGGCCAGCCCGCAGCCCGCCGGAGGCAGCGGCGACCGGATCGCCCGGCTGCGGGCACTGCTGCGGCCGGAATTCCCGGCAGATGCCGGATGGGATGCCGAGAGGCAGGTGTTCGCCCCGCCGCGGACGCATCCGCTGCTCGGGCTGCGCAAGTGCGCCGTCGCTGACTGCGAGGCCGGGGTTCGCACGTCGAGCGCGGGCCTGTGCCGGGTCTGCACCGGGCGGTTCAAGGTGAGCGCCCTGACCATGGAGGAATTCGCCGCGGCCCCGTGCGGCAAGATCGGCCGGGGTGAGCAGTTGTGCCGTATCCCCGGCTGCCAGCGGCCCACTTACCTGCGGGTGCGGTGCTGCCAGGGCCACTACTGCCAGTGGCGGGAGACCGGCCTGCCGCTCGAGCAGTTCCTGGCCCAGCCGGGGATCAAGCCGTTCAGCTCGTTCGGGCCGTGCCGGGTCGCCTCCTGCCTGCGGGTCTCCGCCATCCGGGAGGGGCTGTGCGCTCCGCACAGGGTTCGCTGGCGCTTCCGCCAGCGTGAGTGCCCCGGCGCCAGCTTCACCGACTGGCTGCGGGTTGCCGAACCGGTCAATGTGGATCACATCGTGATCTTCAAGGGGCTCGCTGAGCAGGTTCAGCTGGAGCTGCTGGTCGCGCTGCAGCACCGCACCGACGCCGGGAAGAAAACGCTGGTGACCGCGCTGCGGGCGGTCGTTGCTGCGCTGCGCGAGACCGGGGCGGCGAGCCTCAGCGAGCTGGACGAGTCGGTGCTCAGACAGACCAGGCATGACGCCGCGACGCTGTTCCGCTCGCTGCGCACGACGGTGCGCCGCTGCCTGGCCTCCCCGGAGACCGAACGCCTCAGCGACGTGTGGGACCTCGCGGTCTTCGGGCTGAGGGGGAACCTCAAGTTCACCGGGATCAGCCAGCCCTGGCTGCGGGAGACAGCTAAGCAGTGGGCCGAAGACGACCTGCCCCGCCACCGGGGCAGGCAGGCCGCGTCAGCCGCAACGGAGGTAGCCGCCGCTGTTTCCGTCATGTCGGCCAGCCTGCGGCTGTCCCGTCCCGACCACGGGAACCAGCCGGCGGCGCTGAGCCGCCGCGACATCGTGGCCCTCGCCAACCGGCTCGCGCACCGGCAGCGCAGCGGTGAGATCAGCGAGTGGGTGAGGCTGCGGACCTGCCGCTATCTGCGGCGGTTCCTGCTCGACATCCGGGGCCTGGGCCTGACCCGCCAGGACGGTCCGGCGGCCGGGCTACCCGATGACTTCATCCTCAGCCGTCAGGACGTCCCGCCCGAACCGGGCGACGACGGCTCCGGCCGGGACCTGCCCGACTGGGTGCTGCGCATCATCAACGACAACCTGCACGTTCTGGAGGAACGCAGCGGCGCTGGCGCGCGCCGCACGACCGAGCTGCTCATCGACACCGGGCGCCGCCCAGACGAGATCTGCCAGCTGCCCTGGAACTGCACCGCCCGCGACAGCGACGGCAAGCCGGTCCTCATCTATACCGACTCCAAGAACAACAAGCCAGGCAGGCGGCTGCCGATCGCCGAGTCCACTGCCCAGGTCATCGCGGACCAGCAAGACGAGGTCCGGCGCCGCTTCCCGGCCACCCCGGTCAGCCAGCTGGTCCTCTTCCCTCGCGACCTGACCAACCCCGATGGGACCAAGACCAGCTCCGAGGCCTGCTTCGGCCACGCCCACCGCAAATTCATCGACGCCATCGCAGGCCACCTGGTCACCACCGTGGCTGGCACAAACGGCCGCCAGCGCACGGAAATCTTCGACCCGGCCGCCATAGTGCCCTATGCCTACCGGCACAGCTACGCCCAGCGGCACGCCGACCAAGGTGTCCCCCCGGATGTGCTGCGTGACCTCATGGGCCACGATTCGGTGCGGACCACGCTCGGGTACTACCGGGTGACCGAGAAACGGACCCGGGCAGCGATCGACCGGGTCAGCGCTCATCAGTTCGACGGTCAGGGCCGCCGCGTCTTCCACGGCATCCGGGGGCTGCTGGCCCACGAACACGCCCGGATGCGAGTCGGCCAGGTGGCGGTCCCCTTCGGCACCTGCACCGAGCCATCCAACGTCAAGGCCGGCGGACAGGCCTGCCCCTACAAGTTCACCTGCCTGGGCTGTGGTCATTTCCGCAGCGACCCGTCCTACCTGCCCGAGCTGAAGTCCTACCTGCAGCAGCTGCTGGCCGACCGGGAACGCCTCCGGGCCGCCACCGGCCTGCAGGAGTGGGCGCGAGCCCAGCTGACTCCGCGCGATGAGGAGATCACCCAGCTGCGGCAGCTGATCCGCCGCATCGAAGCCGATGTCGGCGACCTCAGCGAGCAGGATCAAGCCCGCATCGCCGAGGCGATCACTGTGATCCGCAAGACCCGGCAGCTCGTCAACCTGGGGATGCCCGCCACACAGCCACCGGCGCCACAGACCGGATGAGCAGGCAATGACCACGCATGAAACGCCGCTGGCGAAGTCACGGCGCCGCGATGCCGACCGGCGGCGCCAGCGCGTCCACCAGGCAATCGCCTGCATGCGCGCCGACGGCTCAGAGATCACCGTCTCCGCGGTCGCCGCCCGGGCCGCCGTCCACCGCTCATTCATCCACCGCCACCCCGACCTGCACGCGGCCGTGCTCAAGGCATCCGCAGATGCCATCAGCGAGCCGTCCCCGGCAGCTACCGCCATCAGCCACCGCTCGGTGCTGGCTGAGAACGCCAACCTGCACGAGCACAACCGGCGGCTAGCCCAGCACATCAGCGACCTGGAAGACCGGCTGTCCGACCTGCTCGGCCAGCAGGCCTTCGACCGCAGCGGGCTCGGCGCACCGGCCAGTACCACAGCAGTCCAGGCCGAGCTCGACGCCCAGCGCCAAGCCGTCCTGGACCTCAAGCTCATGCTGGGAGAACGAGACGAGGAACTCGCCGCGGCCCGCGAGGCCAACCGCCGGCTGATGAACCAGGTCAACCGTGCCAGGACCTGACCTGGCAGCGGGCACACGACCCGGCAGCGAGACCCGGCGCAGACACCCGTGCCCGACATCCGTCGCGCACAAGGACCCTCCTCGCAAGCCCATCTGAGCAGCAGAAACACCAAACTTCAAGATCGTTACCCCGCCAGAAGGCCCGAGCAGGGATTCGGCGACGACCGGGTTGGGGAATAGCGGGTACCAGTCGGCGGGTGCCCGGTTGCTGGTCAAGATGAGCGAGCGGCCGGCCCGCTCGGTGATCAGCTCGTACAGGTCGTCGGCCTGGGCGGCGGTCAGCTCGCGCATGCCGAAGTCATCGATTTATCTGGCGTTCGAACAAAGTTTTAGAACATTTTAGCAGGTAGCGACGTTACCGACGCGTCGGTAACGTGGTCAGGCGCTGACGCCGTGCTGGTGCAGGAGGCGGCGTAGCCGGAGCAGTTCGCCGTGGGCGGCGGCGAGCTGCTGCT
>JASHPR010000751.1 GCA_030038015.1 Streptosporangiaceae bacterium | reverse complement strand
GGGACGGCCGGGGCGACAGCGGGGACGGCCGGGGCGACAGCGGGGACGGCCGGGGCGGCCGCGGGCTCGCCGATCGTGGCCAGAACGGTGCCGACGGGCACGGTCTGCCCAACGTTGACGACCAGCTTCTCTACGGTGCCGGAGCAGAAGGATTCCACATCGATCGCGGACTTCGCGGTGTCGATCACCGCGATAATGTCTCCCTTCCGGACCTCGTCGCCGGGCTTGACCAGCCACTCGAGGACCGTTCCCTCATCCATGTCCGCGCCGAGCGCGGGCATTCGGAACTCGGCCACCTCAGCCCACCGCCCGCCGGGCCGCAGCCATGATCCCCTCGGCCTGGGGCAGGGCCGCCTCTTCCAGGTGGCGGGGGTAGGGCATCGGCACCTCGGCGCTGCAGACCCGCTCGACCGGCGCGTCGAGATCGTAGAACGCCTGCTCGGTTATCCGGGCGCTGACCTCGGCGGACAGGCTGCCGGTGCGCCATCCCTCGTCCACGATCACGGCCCGGTGCGTCCGGCCGACGGAGGCCATGATCGTCGCATCGTCCAGCGGGCGCAGCGAGCGAAGGTCGATGACCTCGGCGCTGATACCGTCGGCGGCGAGCTGGTCGGCCGCGGAGAGGGTCTTGCCGAGCGTGCCGCCGTAGGTGATCAGGCTGACATCGGTTCCCTCCCGGCGGATCGCGGCCGACCGGATCTCCACCGGTCCCGCGTCGGCGGCCAGCATGCCCTGCATGTTGTACAGCCCGCCGTGTTCGAAGATCAGCACCGGGTCAGGGTCCTGCAGCGCCGTCCACAGCATGCCGCGGGCATCCTCGAGCGTGGCCGGCGCGAGGATCTTGATGCCGGGAATGTGGGTATACCAGCCTTCGAGGCTGTGTGAGTGCTGGGCCGCGACCTGGCGGCCGGCTCCGGTCGTCATCCGGATCACCAGCGGCACGTTGCACTGGCCGCCCGACATGTGCAGCAAGGTGGCGGCGTTGTTGATGATCTGGTCCAGCGCCAGCAGGCTGAAGTTCACCGTCATGATCTCGACGATCGGCCTCATGCCGGCCATGGCCGCGCCGATGCCCGCGCCCACGAAGGCCGACTCCGACAGCGGGGTGTCCCTGATCCGTTCCGGGCCGAATTCCTCGAGCAAGCCAAGGCTCACCGCGAAGCAGCCGCCGTACCGGCCGACGTCCTCGCCCATCAGGAAGACCCGGTCATCCCGTTGCAGCGCCTCGCGGATGGCAGCGCGCATGGCCTCACGGTAGGTGGTCTTGACCTGCTCGCCCGCGGTCATGACGACTCCGGGCTGTAGACGAAGGTGGTGAGGTCCTCGACCGGCTCGGACGGGGCCGCCCGTGCCGCGGCGATCGACGCCTCGATCTCGCCGGTGAGCTTGTCCTCCATCGCGGCGAGCTCGTCATCGGTCAGCTCACCCGCATCGCGCATCCGCCTGGTGAGCATCTCGATGGGGTCGCGGCGCCGCCACTGCTCGACCTCGGTCTTGTCCCGGTACAGCTCGGGGTCGTACATGGAGTGGGCGCGGAACCGGTAGGTGCGCAGCTCGAGGAAGTGCGGGCCGCCGCCCGCCCGGACGGCTTCCGCGGCGCGGCGCGCGGCGTGCTCGACGGCGAGGACGTCCATCCCGTCCACCGGCCAGGCAGGCATCCCGTAGGTGCCGGCGCGCAGCGCCAGGTCGGTCTGCACCTGCGCGCGCGCCAGCGCGGTCCCCATGGCGTAGTAGTTGTTCTCGCAGCAGAAGAGCACCGGGAGATCCCACAGCGCGGCCAGGTTCAGGCATTCGTGGAATTCGCCTTCCGAGACCGCGCCGTCGCCAAAGAAGCAGGCTGTCACGCGCTCACGGCCGCGCATCCGGTCGGCGAGCGCGATCCCGATCGCAAGCGGAAGCCCGCCGCCGACGATGGCGTTCCCGCCGTAGAACCGGCGGCTGACATCAAACAGGTGCATCGAGCCGCCCCGGCCGCGGCTGCACCCGGTGGTCTTTCCGTACATCTCGCCCATCACCGAGTCCAGCGGCAGGCCGCGGACCAGGGCGTGGCCATGCTCGCGGTAGGTCGACACGATGGCGTCGTCCGGAGTGAGGGCCTGGTTCACGCCTACCGCGACGGCCTCCTCGCCGATGTAGAGGTGGACGAAGCCGCGAATCTCGGCCGCGCTGTACAACTCGACGCACTTCTCCTCGAAGCGCCGGATCAGCAGCATCTGGCGCAGTAGCTCTTTCATGTGACCGGGATCCGGGGTGGCAGCATCTCCGGCGGTTATCACGGCCTCGCCGGCAGCCCGGCTCATCCCGCGCCACCGAGCGTGGAGACATCCCCGGCGCTCAGGCCGAGTTCTCGCGCCTTGAGCACGCGGCGCATGACCTTGCCGCTTTGCGTCAGCGGCAGGTTCTGATCGAACTCGATCTCCTTGGGGGCGACTGCGCCCAGCCTGCGCCTGCCGAACGCGATCAGCTCGGTGAGCAGCTTCTCGCCCGGCTCATACCCCGGCTTGACCGCCACGAATGCCTTGACCAGCTCGCCGGCCACCGGGTCTGGTTTGCCGATGACGCCGGCCTCGGCCACGGCCGGGTGCTCTTTCAGCACGCTTTCTACCTCGAATGGGCCGATGAGGTGGCCAGCGGACTTGATGACATCGTCCGCGCGGGCCACGAACCAGTAATAGCCGTCGGCATCACGCCGCGCTATGTCGCCGGTCAGGTACCAGCCGCCCGCGAACGCCTCGGCGTAGCGCTGGTCGTCATGCAGATAGCCGCGGAACATCGACGGCCAGCCGGGCCGCAGCGCCAGCTCGCCCTCGACACCGGGCTCGGTGATCTCCGTGACCCTGCCGTCGATCACCCGGGCGCGCCCGTCGTCGCCTCGCTCGAGGAGCCCCGCGGTTATCCCGGGAAGCGGCCGTCCCATCGATCCGGGCCGGATATCCATGGCCGCGAAGTTGCTGATCATGATCGCGCCGGTTTCCGTCTGCCACCAGTTGTCGTGAATGGGCAGGCCTAGCGTCCGCTGGCCCCAGACCACGGCGTCGGGGTTGAGCGCTTCCCCCACGCTGGCGATGAACCGCAGCGCAGACAGGTCGTAGGAGGCAGGCAGCTCGGGCCCGTAGCGCATCAGCATCCGGATGGCGGTCGGCGCCGTGTACCACACGGTGACCCTGTGCTCGGCCAGCAGCTGGTACCAGCGCCGGGCCTCGAAGTCGGCGGCATCGGTGACCAGGGTGAGGCCGAGGGTGAGCGGCGCGATGATCCCGTACGACGTCCCGGTCACCCAGCCTGGGTCAGCGGTGCACCAGAAGACGTCCTGCGGCCGCAGGTCGAGCGCGAATGCCGCGGTGGCCTGATGCGCGACGACCGCCTGGTGTACATGCACGGCTCCCTTGGGCTTGCCCGTCGTGCCGCTCGTGAAATGCAGCAGGGCCATGTCCTCCGGGTCGGTGGGCGGGATCTCGAACTGGTCACTCGCCGCCTCGAGCGCCGGCGCTATCCCGATGGTCTTGTCATCCGGCGGCTGGCCGGCGATCAGCACATGCTCCAGCCCGGGCAGGGCGTCACGGATCGGCATGATCTTGCGCCGGTACAGTTCCGGGCTGGTTACGAGCACCTTCGCGTCACCGAGCCGCATCCGCTCGCGGATGGGCTCCGGTCCGAAAGCCGGGAACAGGGGGCAGAACACGCTGGTGTTCTTCAGCGTGCCCAGCGCCGCGATATACAGCTCCGGCACCCGGCCGAGGAGCGAGAACACGCGGTCGCCCTTTGCCACTCCGAGTTCGCGGAGCAGGTTCGCGAACCGGCTGGTCTGGCCCTTGAGATCGGCATAGGTCAGCGCCGTGATGCTGCCGTCTCTCGCAACGCACCGCAACGCCGTCACCCCGGAACGCGACCCCGCCGCGTGCCGGTCGACGGCCTCGTGCGCGATATTGATGCCCCGCCCCCCCGGCAGGCCGTCAAGCTGAGCGCGCGCCGCCTCCCAGGAGAACTCCTTGACTGCCTGGTCATAATCAGCCAGGTTGAGGCCTATGCCGGGCAGGTGAGGTTTACGGATCGGTTCCCACGCCACGGTCGAACCCCCCTCACGATTAACCTTGCTTTCCGTGTAGGCGAGGCAGAAGTCATGCAGTAGAGGCCAAGGTCCTGTGGATGGGCTGTTCAGGGTGAAGGTGACCCCCGTAACCTGGCCAGCCCGGCACCGCCGGCCGCGCCCGGGGCGCCCCGAAACCCGCTTCCACGGCCGCCGGGCCACCCGCGGCCGCGCTTGAAGGCCTCTCCTGATTTCCCGGTCGGGCGCCGCTACCAGCGCCTGCTGGGCGCCTCGGCGTCCGCAGGGACCTCGGCCGCCCCGGCACGCCAGCGGCGGCGCCGGCCCTGGCTGACCACCACCGCGCCCAGGGCGACAACGGCGGCCGCCCCGAGCGCACCGGCCGTGACCTCGAGCGCGGTGTCGGTCACGGCCCGGTCCGGCGGGGGCGCCCGGTCCACCGACATCGGCTGCGGCCTGGCGGCCGGCGGGCTCTGCGCGCCGCCCGGAGGCACGATCGCGGTGACCGCCTGCAGCGGGTTGACCAGCCCGTCGCCGGTGCCGGGCCCGGCGTTGCCGTTCGCCGTCTGCTCGATGCGCCGGACCACCGCCGCCGCCGTGAGGTGCGGGTAGCGGGCGCGCAGCAGCGCGGCGACCCCGGACACGAACGCCGTCGCGTAGCTGGTGCCGCTCAGGTCGCCGACCTGGTAGCCCGATCCCGGGTAGGCGCTGGTGACATCCACGCCGGGCGCGGTGACCGCGACGTGCGAGCGCTGATCGGAGAACGGGGCGAGCGAGCCGTCGCTGGCCACCGCCCCGACCGAAAGCACGCCCGGGTAGCTGGCCGGGTAGAACGGGCCGGCCCCGGTCTGCTGGCCGTCGTTCCCTCCGGCGGCCACAATGACCGAGCCCTGCCTCAGCGCGAACGCCACCGCCGACGCCAGATCCGGGTTGTTCTGGGTGGTTATCGAGACGTTGATGACCCCCGCCTTCAGCAGGGCCGCGTCACGGATGCCCTGGGCCAGGGCCAGGCCGTCGTTGCCGCTCTCCGCGCTCTGCACCTTGATCGAGAGGATCCCCGCTTCCGGCGCCACGCCCTCGAACGGGTTGCCCTGGGCCTCCTGGTCGCTCGCCGCGATGATCGCCGCGATCGCGGTGCCATGGCCCACGCAGTCCGCCGGGCCGGTGCCGGTGAGGTCGATGGCGCTGACCCGCCCGGCAAGCTGGGGTGTGTAGTCTACGCCGCTGTCGACCACAGCCACCGTGACGCCCTGCCCCTCGGTCAGCGGCCAGACGCTGCTGAAGTCGAGCGCCTGCTGTGCCCAGGGCACCCCGGTGACGTGCGCGCTCACGGTCTGGCCCGGCGGCGGGCACTGCGCCGTCGGCAGAGGCTCCGCGGAGCCGTCGCGGGCACCGCCGGCCCGGCCGGATGCGTCGGCTTGGGCGACGGCGCGGCCGATTTCTTGGGCGACGG
>JASHPR010000750.1 GCA_030038015.1 Streptosporangiaceae bacterium | reverse complement strand
CCGGCGATGAAGCTGACCGAGCCGAACAGGCCCGCAGCCGCCCGGAGGCCGGCCAGCGCGAGCGTGTTGCCGGTGGCCGCCGTGGCCAGCAGCGCGAGCGCGGTCAGCCCGGTGCAGAGCAGGTACCCGCGGCGGGCGCCCCAGCGGCGCGCAAACGGCCCGGCGAGCAGCGCGCCGGCCAGGTAGCCGAATGCATTGGCCGAGGTCATGGCGCCCGCGATGGCGAACGACCAGTGCAGCTCGGCGCGCATCGACGGCAGCAGCAGCGCGTAGGCGAAGCGGGCCAGCCCGAGGCCGGTGGCTGGCCCGAGCGCCAGCCCGGCCGCCACCGCAGGCCCAGGCTGGCGCGCGGAGACCACGGTCCCATAACACCCGCCAGCCTCCGGCGAGGCCAGACGGAATACGCGAAGGAAGGTTCGGGCCGCGCGAATCCGGCGGCCGCCGCTTTGGCGCTGCGCACGGCGCGCCCTACCCTCGGCTCATGGAGCTGCGGCACCTGCGCACGTTCCTCGCCGTGGCCGAGGGGCTGCACTTCGGCGCGGCCGCCGAGGGGCTGTTCCTGTCGCCGGCGACCGTGACCGAGCACGTTCAGGCGCTGGAGCGCGAGACGGGCGTGGCGCTGTTCGAGCGGGGCCGGCGGCTGCGGCTGACCGGCGCGGGCGAGGTGCTGGTCGGCCACGCGCGGGAGACCCTGGCTCACGCCGACGCGGCCGTCGCCGCGCTGCGCGAGTACAGCGGCGGCCAGACCGGGCAGCTGCGGGCCGGGATCCTCTCCAACGGGGCAGGCCCGCTCACGCCCCTGATCATCCGCCGCTACATGGCCGCCCACCCGCGGGTGCGGATGAGCGTGCTGCGGCTGAACTTCCACGACCACGTGAGCGCCCTGCTCGAGCACCGGGTCGATGTGGCCTTCGTGCGCCCGCCGCCCGAGGACGGCCGCCTGGACATGGTCCGCCTGTCCGCGGAGCCGCGCGTGGCGGTGCTCCCGGCTGGGCACCGGCTGGCCGGCGCACCGGCGATCCCCGCCGTGGACCTGCTCGATGAGCCCTTCGTGTCGCTCGCCGACGACGTCCCGGCGACGTTCGTCGACTACCTGCACCTGCGCGGCCTGCGCGGCGACCTCGGCACCTGGACGGTCGAAGCCGGCTGCGGCGACGTGACCGATGTGCTGGCCGCCGTTTCCGCCGGGCGCGGGGTGGCCAGCGCGGTCGAGTCGTTCCGGGGCTACGAGAACTGGCCGGGCGTCGCGTACGTGACGCTCACCGGAGCGGAGCCCGCCTGCAACGTCCTGCTCAGCCGCCGCGGTGATCCCTCGCCGCTCGTCTCCTCCTTCGTGGCCGCGGCGGAGGCGGCGGTGGCGGAGACGGCCGGGGGTGCGGGCCTGCCGTCGCCGGCGTAACGGGAGACCAGGCCGGCGGCCAGGTTCTCGGGCCGGCGGCGACGTGGGCGGACGCGTCGGCGCTGTCGAGGGGAAGCTCCGCCTACAGGGACAGCCCCGCGCCAGGCGGCCGGGCGCGCCAGGCCGGGAGGCGGCGGGCCAGCAGTCCGGCCAGGTGCTCGCGCCGCTCCGCGAGCACCCTCCGGTGGGCGGTGAGCCCGCCGGCGCTCGCCGCCGCGAGGAGCTGGGCGGCGAGCGAGCCGCGCTGTCCCCGTTGCTCTGGGAGGCCGTCACCGCCTGCCGGTTCGACGGCCGGCCGCTGGCCGGTGCGACGGGAGGAGTTACGCGCTGAGCCGGTGCAGCACGGCCTGGTCGGTGAGGGCGATGTCGAGCTGGCCGAGGACGGTGGGGTGGAACGGCGCCGCCGCGTCGAGCCCCTGCACGTACGGCTGGGGCGTGCACAGCTGATGCCCGCTGAAGTCGGGCTGCGGCGACGAGAACCCGAACTGCGCCGCGCCCTTGGCCAGCACCGCGTTGAGCGTGTCCAGGCGGGAGGTCAGGATTTTCAGGTTCGCCGCGGTCAGCCCGGCCGGGCCGAGGCACCCGGGCTGGGAGCCGAAAGGGTCGTAGTACTGGTTGATGATCACCTGGGGGTGGGACGGCAGCGCGGCCAGCCTGCTCAGCAGGTCGAGGTAGTTCTTGCTGAACGAGGCCAGCTGCTGCTGGAAGTACGCGGTCGTGGCCTCGTCGCCGCAGTCCGGCGTCGTGGAGCAGTAGCGCACCTCCGCCGCCCAGTTCAGGTCGTCGGCGCCCACGCTGACGATGATGGCCGAGGCGCGGCCTGCCCGCTCCGCCACGGCGAGCTGGGGCTGCAGCGTCTGCCCGTTCTCGGTCTGCGGCCCGAGCAGCCCGTTGCTGATCGTGGCGCCGTCGCAGGCCAGGTTCAGCACCTTCCAGCCGTTCGCGGCGGACAGGTCTTCCGCGTACGAGTCGGCGCTGCGGCCGCAGGCGCGGGCGGCGCCGGATGCCCCGGGAAGCGGGGCGAGCCCGGCCCCGGCCGCGGTGGAGTCCCCCATGACCACGACCTGGACGTTGGGCAGCTGCGGGCCGGCCGGGCGGATCCTGGGCAGCCGGGTCTCGGTGCCCACGAGATCGTTGAGGGAATGCACCCGGCGCAGCAGGGCGGGTGCGGTGTACGCGGCGGACATGATGGCGCCCAGGTTGATGGCTTCGGCCAGCACCAGCCCGGCCACCAGCAGTTTGACGGTGGTGCGGTACGGGCTGCGGCGCCACCCTGCCACCGCGCCCACCAGGATCAGCGCGGCCAGGCCGGTGACCACGGTCTCCCAGATGAAGTAGTGCTTCCAGCCGTCGGCGAGCCGCGCACCGAGGACGCGCTCCGCGCCGGCCGGGTGGTCGCCCTGGATGAAGGTGGTCAGCTCGCTGTTGATGCTGATCTGGTTGAGCTGCAGCCGGGGCCGCACCGGCCCGGCGAACTGCACGTTGGTCGGCAGGCTCTGGCCGAACAGGTCGACCTCGCCGGGACCGGACAGGCTCAGGCTCGGCGCGGTCGCGCCCACCTGGATCACCTGGCCTGCGACGTCGACCGTCTGCTGCGGCGTCACCTCCAGCGCGATCGCGATCGCGGCGCCTGCCAGCACGATGAGCAACACGAGTCCGGTTAGCAACCGCCGCGCCAGCCGAGCCCGTCTGCTCGTCAGCAGCATGCTGTAAATAGTTCCCATCCCTGTGCCCAGGCTAACGACACACACCTGGTGCCCGGCAGCGGGGATGGTCTCAGCTTCCGCGGGTACCCTGCACGTGACCCACAACCAGGGCTCGGGCTCGGCGTGGGCACCGCATCGGCTCTCGAGTTCGGGGACTCGTTGGCATGATTCAGGCGAATGTGGCGTGGCGGCTTCGGCCAGGCCTTTACGCTGGGCGGAGGCACCCACGCGGGGTCAGCCCGAGAAGCAGCGGAGGCCCCCGGAGCCGGGCGCGGGGCGGCTTGGCCAGTCCCTGCATCCCAGGTGGCTGCGCAAGACCGCCAATGGAGGTACGGCCTCGGTGACGCAGCTCCGCACGCACGCGGCCGGCTCGGACGGGATCAAGCCGCCCGGCCAGCCCGTGGCGCTTGCCCCGGCTGCCCGGGAGAGCCCGGCAGGCCCGATCGAGCGGGTCATGAGCACGGTGATCCGCAAGCTGGCGTGGAGCAAGCTGTCCAACCCCGCGGTCGCGGTCACGGTGTCCGGCGTCGGCCTGCTGCTGGGGATGCTGGTCGGGGCCACCGCGCCCAACACCGAGACGCTGCCGGTCAAGCTGCCGCTGTCGCGGTTCCTTCCGTCGCTCGGCCACGACAATGCCGTCGCGATGGCGCTGCTCTACACGGCGGCCATCCTCGCCTGCCTCGGCCTGGCCGGGATGCTCTGGGCGCACAGCCAGGGGTGGCGCCCGGACCCGAAGCGGCTGCTGCTGGTCAGTGCCGGCATCGTCGCGGTCATGGTCAGCGTCACCCCGGTGGGCTCGTCGGACATCGCGAGCTACGCGGCGTACGGCCGGATCGCCGCGCTGGGCGGGAATCCGTACACGAACAACCCGGCCGCGTTCCTGGGGAGCGCCTCCCCGTACACGCACGTCGTCGGGGTGGTATGGAAAGGGCAGCCGTCGGTGTACGGCCCCATCGCGACCGCGGTGCAGTGGTTCGCGGCCTGGGTGGGCGGCAGCAGCGTCACCACCACGATCTGGCTGTTGATGATCATCAACGGCGCCGTGTTCATCGGCCTCGGGTTCCTGTTGCTGAAGACCTCCGACGACCCCACGAGGGCAACGCTCTTCTGGGCGGCCAACCCGGTGCTCCTGCTCGAGCTGGTGGCCGGCGGCCAGATCGACACGTTCGTGGCGGCGGCGGCCATCTGCGCGATCCAGGTGGCCCGGCGGTTCTCCGGCAAGTGGGGCGACGTCGCCGTCGGCCTGCTGATCGGCCTCGGCTGCGGGATCAAGGTCAACGCGGTGCTGATCGGCCTCGGCCTCGCCTGGCCGCTGCTGCTGCGCCGCGAGTGGGTGCGCGCCGTCCGGATCGCCGCGGTGGCCCTGGCCACCGTCGCTGTCGAGTACAGCTTCGCCGGGCTCGACGCGCTGAAGCCGATGATCGGTGGCACGCGGTGGGTCATCATGCCGTCGCCCTGGCGGCTGTTCCAGATGGCGGCCGAGGCGCTCGGCGTCCATGAGGCAACAACCTCGATCGTCATCACCTGCCTGTGGCCGATCGCCATGCTCATCGTCGCCTGGCTGATCTACCAGCGGATCTCATCGGACCAGCCACGGGAGATCGTGGCGCCGTTTGCGCTGGCCTTCGCCTGGGTCATCGTCGCTCCCTGGGTTTTCGCGTGGTACACGGCGCTCGCCTGGGCCACGCTGACCCTGGTCCCGCGCAACCGGATGACCCGGTGGCTGACGATCGTCACGGTCTTCCTGGCCCTCTGGCTATCCGGCGGCGGGCAGTCCCTGCCGGGGCGGTAAACGGTAATGAGCCAGGTCAAACAGGCAGGACCGGGAAGCGGGGTCGGCCAGGCCGAGCCCAGGCGCACCGGCCACGTGGACGCGGTCAGGGCCGCCGCGTCACGGCACTGGCTGGCCATCGCGCTGCTGGCCGCCGGGCTCGTGCTGCGGGCGTGCGTCCTGCTCGCATACCGCCCGGCGCTGTTCTTCGTCGACTCGGTCAGGTACCTGTACAACGCGGAAGGCATGGACCCGGTCGGCTACAAGGGGCCGCTGAGGGCGATCCTGTTCGTCGCCAACTTCGGCACGGTCGCCGCGGTGCAGCACCTGCTCGGCCTGGGCATGGCCGTGGTCATCTACCTGGTGCTGCTGCGCCGCGGCGTGTCCCGCTGGCTGGCCGCGCTGGCCATCGCTCCCGTCCTGCTGGACGCCTACCAGCTGCAGATCGAACAGATGATCATGCCCGACGTGTGGTTCGAGGCGCTGATCGTGGCGGGCCTGGCGATCCTGCTCTGGCAGCCGCGGGCAAGGGGCGCCACCCCCGGGAGCGGCGGCGCGCAGCCCGGGAGGGCCGTCCCTCCGGGTACGGGGGTCAGCTGGCGCCGGGTCGTGGCCGGCGGCATCGTGCTCGGCGCCTCGGCCACCGTCGCCCAGGTCGGCGAGGCGCTGCTGCTGCCCATGGTGATCTACGTGCTCGTGGCCGGCGGCAGCTGGCGCCGGGCCGTCGGCAAGGCGGCCGCCGCGTGCGCCTCGTTCGCGCTGCCGATCCTCGTCTACTGCACGGTCTCCTTCCTGCTCACCGGGGCCTTCTTCCTCTCACACTCGGGCGTCACGTCCTTCTACGGGCGGATGGCCGCCGCCGCCGACTGCGCCACCATCAAGCTCCCGCCCGACGAGCGGGGCATGTGCCCGACCAGGGCACAGCAGGCCAAGGGACCGGACTGGCTCGAGTACGGCGATGGCTCGCCGATCCGGCCCTACTACGCGGACCTGCCGCGCGGCGAAGCCGACAGCCTGATCGCCGGCTTCAACCACCGGGTGCTGACCCAGCAGCCGCTGCGCGTGGCGGAAGCGTACGCGCGTGACGTCGTGAAGCTGTTCGCGCTGACCAGGGAAACGGGGCAGGGCGACACCTCGATCTCCCGCTGGCAGTTCCAGACCAAGGTCATCTACTACCCGCCGTGGACGTCAGAGGCCGTCGTCAAGGCCGCGACCGCCCGGTTCGGCGGCGGCGCGCCCACCGTGTGGCGGCCGGTGGCTGCGTTCCTGCGTGCCTACCAGCTTGACGGCGGCTACACGCCAGGACCGCTGCTCGCCCTGTTCACCGTCGCCGGTCTGGCCGGATCGGTCGCCGCGCTGGTGCGCAGGCGGCTGGACCCGCCGGCCCGCCAGCTCGCCCTGGCCTGCCTGCTGTGCTTCCTGTCGGGCGCGCCGGTCCTGCTGGCATCGGACCTGTTCGAGTTCTCCTGGCGGTACCAGCTGCCCGCACTGGTCACCCTGGTGCCGGCCGGGGTGCTGGGGATCAGCGTGATCGCCCGCATCGCCAGGACCAGGCGCAGCCCAGGCTGACGCGCGTCCGCCCGCGCCCGGTCAGCGCTGAGCCACCGCTGGCGCGCGCTCGCCGTCCCCGCGCCGTGGCCACCATCCGGAGCGACCCGGGGGGATCGGCGCCGTGAAGGACGCTGCCGCAGAGCCCCGGGCGCCGTCGGCCCGCTTTGATGATTCTGCCTGGGAAGCTTTTGGCTCTTTCCTATGTTCCGTCATAGCTGTCTAATTGACGGCAGGCGTCGCGAGAGAGCACGGAAGGGCATGCAGGGTACAGGCCGGGATACGACGTGACATCTGAACCGGCAGAGCTGGTGCGGAATGCCGCGCCACCGGGCAGCGATGACGGCGGTGCGGGAGTTACCCGGAAGGGCGTGCGCCGACGGCGAGGCGCGCGGACCCGCCGCCGGATCGGCTGGGTGGCCACCATGGCCTCGGGGCTCACCCTGGCCGCCGTGGGCCTCATCGCGACCCCGCTCGACCAGGGCCTGGACACGGTGGCCGCCGGGGCGCAGGCGCTGTCGCCGACGGTCAATACCGAGGGCGCGCCCTTCGCGGGGACGCCCGCCGTCGGCGCGCTCTTCAGCACCACCAGCGACGGGGGCATCGGGCAGCACTTCTGCAGCGCGAGCGTGGTGGAGAGCCCAGCGCGGGACCTGCTGATCACCGCGGCGCACTGCACCGGCGGAGGCGGCTCGATGGTGTTCATCCCCGGGTATGACAACGGCCGCATGCCGTACGGCATCTGGCAGGTGACCCGCGTGATCGTAAGCCAGGGCTGGGTATCCTCGGCCGATCCCGACGATGATGTGGCCTTCCTCGTCGTCACCGGGCCAGGTGGGGCCAAGATCCAGGACGTCACCGGGGGCGAGCGGCTGGGCATCGGCCAGCCGGCCGGCCAGATCGTCAACGTGGTCGGGTACCCGGAGACGGTGAACACCCCGATCCGGTGCGACAACTACGTGCGGGGGTTCAGCCCGACCCAGCTCGTGTTCGACTGCGGCGGCTACACCGACGGCACCAGCGGCGGCCCGCTGCTGGAGAACGTCAACCCGTCGACCGGGCTGGGCACCGTGATCGGCGTCATCGGCGGCTACGAGCAAGGCGGGGACACGCCCAGCGTGTCCTATTCGGTGCGCTTCGGCGCCTTTGTGGCGGAGCTTTACAAGACCGCTACCGGGCAGTCATAGCGCCCCGCCGAGGTTTGCCGGAACTGCTGAGGGTAATCGCCGAACCCATGAAGCGTAATCGCGTGTACTTCGTGCTGATGGGCACGTGCCTGCTGCTCGTCGTCTGCGCCTGGACCTTCGTGCGCCTCTTCTCGGTCACGGCGGCCGTCGTGATGTCCCTGGTCGCGATGGTGATCCCGCCGATCGCCGTCATCTACGTGAACGCCGGCGACGAGTGGGGGCGGCGCCTGTAACGGCAAACCGCCCCACGGGGCGCGGCAGGCAACGCGGTAATACCGCCCACGGCATTGACACAGGTGAACCGCTGCCTCGTGCAAAGCGTCAGTCATTCAGCCGACTGCAGCCCCGCAGGCAAGGACAGTGCCCATGGCCGACACCACCAAAGCGCCTGAATCCCGGACGCTTCTGCTACGCCGGATAGCCCAGCTTGAGGCCGACCTGGCCGAGACGCGCGGCTGCATCGTCAGGCTGGCCAGCGTGATCGAGAGCCTGCTCACCGAGGGGCCGCAGCCTGCCGCGGGGGACGCGGACCTGCCGGATGAGAAAGACTGGGTCGCCCCGGTCATCCCGCTGGAGCCGGGCAGGCCCCGGGGGGATGCCACGGTGATGGGCCAGGGCGGCGCCGGCCAGCCGTTACGGCAGTCCCGGGGTCAGCGCCTCAGGCGCCTTCGTCCTGCTTCATCCGGTAGGTCTTCCGGAACTGCTCGTCGTTGACCGGCCAGCGTTGCCCCCGCCGCTGACACCTCCCAGCGGCCTACACCAGCACGACGTTGCCGGTTCGGCAACGGAAGAGACACCCGGGCCGGACCACCGCGCCGCGCCCGAGGGAAGCGGAGCTTGGCCGTTACCCGAAATTTTGATGCATCGTCATATTAAATATCTACATTCGAGCTCAGCTCGCCTGACTTCACGCCATGCGGAGGCGCCACAGTCGTGCCTATTTTCAGGAAGCGGGCTGCGGCGGCCGCTGCCAGTTCCGCTGTGACCAAACCGGAGCAGCCGATAGACAGCCTGCTCGGCGACCCGGCCGCGCATGCCTTTCACGCTGAGCTTGGCCAGGGTCAGTGGCAGAGGTTCCATGACTTCATTGACGCCACCCGCGACCCGGACGTGCGCCACTTCTACATCGACGTCCTGGCCCATGCGATCGACGGCCGGCCCGAATGGCTGGCTGAGTGGTGCGCGGCCCGGCCTGCCTCGGCTGTGCCGCTGCTCTTCCGCGCGACGCACAGCACCGCCTGGGCCTGGCAGGCACGCGGCAGCGGCCGTGCGCACACGGTCAAAGAGGATGCGTGGCCGCTGTTCCATGAGCGGCTCATCGCCGCAGAGAAGGATCTCGCCCGGGCTGCCGATCTCGATCGGAGCGATCCGACGCCGTATGCGCAAAGCCTGTGGAGCGCCTACGGCCTGTCCCTTGGCCAGTCGGAGCTGCGGCGGCGCTTCGATGAGGCCGACCGGCGGCACCGCTGGCACCTCGGCGCCCACCGGGCGATGAGCCAGGGCATGGCGGCGAAATGGGGCGGTTCCGACGAGAAGCTGCTCGAGTTCGCCAGGGCGGTCTTGCACCAAGCACCCGACGGGCACCCGGTTCACGTGATCGTGGCCTACGCCCACCTGGAGGCGTGGCTGGGTTGCACGCACCCGCATAAGGCCGGAACGCCGGAGCACGCCGCGGGCAAGGAGAAGCAGATGCGCTACTTCCAGGGCGAGGCGGTCAAGGCCGAGGTGCGGCTGGCGGCGGACAAGTCCATCCGGTCGCCGGCTTACACGCCGCCGCTGTCCATGCCTTCGCATCGGAACGCCTTCGCGATGTGCTTCGGCCTCATGCACGACTATGACGCGCAGCTGGAGCAGATGGAGCTGATCGGCCCGCTGATAACCCGGGTCCCATGGGCCTACCAGGGCAAGCCGGCCGCTGCCTTCGAGCGGGCGCGGGCGCGGGCGCGGGCCCTGGCTGCCACCCGGCCGGGCGGCTGAGGCGGGCGTGACACCGGACATTCAGCGGCGGCTGGTCGACGGCGTACCGGTCCTGCACGCCGATTCACCCAGCGGGCGGAGCGTCGCGATGCTGATGTTCCGCGTGGGCAGGTTCGACGAGACGCTGCCAACCAGCGGGATCACCCACCTGGTGGAGCACCTGGCGCTCAGCGAGCTGGCGGCGGCGAAGTACCAGCTCAACGGCGAGGTCTCCGGGCGGTTCACGACGTTCCTCATGGAGAGCGCCTCGCCACCTGACGTGGCGGACTTCGTAGCGGCCGTCTGCCAGGGGCTGGCGGCGGATCATCCGGCGCGCCTGGAGCAGGAGAAACGTGTCCTGCGTACGGAGGCGGCGAGCCGCGGGGGGTCAGGCGCTCTCGGAACGTGCCTGATCGAGCGCTATGGTGCCACCGGCCCCGGGCTGGCCGGGTACGAGGAGTTCGGCCTCAGGACGCTCGGCTGGGATCAGGTGGTGGCGTGGCGCTGCCGCTGGTTCGTGGCCGGCAACGCGGTGCTCTGCATTCTCGGGGAGGTCCCGGTCGGCCTGCGCATTGAGCTGCCCCGCGGGGAGCCTCCCGAGATGTCTCCGCTGCGCCCGTCTGCCGTCCGGCTGCCCGGGTTCACGGTTGCCGGCCGCGGCGGTCTCGGGATGTCTCTGGTCGGGGGCGCATCGCCTGAATCGACCGTTGTCCTGGACGTGCTGCAGCGCAGGCTGATGACCGATCTCCGGCACGACCGGGGCCTGTCGTACGACGTCAAGGCTTCGGGCGAGCTTCTCGATGCCACTCTCCGGCATGCCTGGCTGGCGCCAGACGCGCTCGCCGAGCAGGCCGCGATGGCCGCGCACGTCATGCTCGCCACCTTCGAGAAGCTGGCGGACACCGGCAGCACCGCCGAGGAGATCGCTGACTGCTCGCGGCGGCTGCAGGATGCCTACCAGTCGCCGTCCGGGCCGGTCATGGTCATGCACCGGCAGGCGCAGCGGATTCTTGCCAGCCAGCCGGCGCGGGACCCGGGCGAGACGTTGCGCCGCATCGGCGACCTGACCGGTGATGACATAACGGCCGCGGCCCGGGATCTCTACGGCCAGATGATCGTCGCCACACCGACGTTCCTTCCCGCGGTCCACGGCCGGATGGCCAGGCTGCCGGAGTGGTCGGCGGCGGAGATCCAGGGCGGCGTCAGCTACCGTGCGCGGGACTCCGCGGCGACGCTGGCCATCGGCGACGTCGGCGTGATGCTCACCCCCGAGCCCGGCCGGTTCGTGAGCGTGCCGTCAGACCAGGTGGCGGCGCTGCTCATGTGGAACGACGGCAAGCAGATGCTCGTCGGGACCGACGGGTTCAGCGTGCACATCGACCCGGCTGAGTGGGATGGCGCCGGGGACGCACTGCGAAGGCTGGGGAGCAGCACCGATCCGGCGCTGATCGTGGCCATCGACTCGGCGGGCCCGGCGCGCAAGCGGCCGCCCGCGCCGCCGGCCCCCGCTCCCGGGGCAGGGGGCGATGCCGCTGCAGTCCCCGCGAGCCGCGGGCCGGGCCGGGCACGAGTGTGGCTTCCGCTGATCGTGGTGGGAGCCTGGCTCGTGATTGCCGCGCTCGCGCTGCTGGCGAAGGCCGTCAGCCCACCGCTCGCCGGGATCGTGGCCGCCGTGCTCATCGCGACGGCAAGCCGGCCGTACTGGCGGAGGCGGCACCTGAGCATGCGCTCCCGGCGCGGCAAGCCCGGCACCGGGGCCGGCGGAGGCACCTGACCTCGCGGCCCGGTGGCCGATGGTCACGACCGATTACTTCTGCTCCGCCAGCCGGTCTCACCTATGACGGGCCTGAACGAAAGGCGCGGTGAGCAGCGGAAGGAAAGGGTCGGTGAGCCGGATGTACACCCAGCTCCCACAGCTTGCCTGCGAACGCCGGCGAGAGATGCTGGCGGACGCGAAGCAGCGGCGCCCGGCGGGGCTGCAGAGCGCGATCCGCAGGACGTCCCGGCGCGCCGACCGGGCCGCCCGGCGCCTGCACCGCGCTTACCGCACCGCGGCGCGGCTCGGCGCCGAGCTGTAGCGGATGGATGCGGCCCTGCATCACTCCGGTGCCGAGGGACGCACCTTCACGGCACTGGGCGGCGGCCGCAGGGTCAGCTCGCCTGGCGGTGGCGGCGGAGGGCCTCGGCGACCGCGGCCCTGCCGCGCCTGGCGACGTCGGTCGCCGCCGGATCGGCATCCCTGGCCAGGGCGGCCATGGCTCGCCGGCGGTAGGCGCCGAATCTGGCCGCCCGGATCTCATCGACCCGGGACGGCTGCGTGACCGGCAGCGGGCCGCCGGGTAGCTGCCGCAGGCCCGGCCGGTCATCGCGGACCCGAGCGAAGAGCGCCTTG
>JASHPR010000749.1 GCA_030038015.1 Streptosporangiaceae bacterium | reverse complement strand
TCCGCCGCGCCGGTGGCGATCGGCCGGAAGCTCTCGCGGACCAGGGGATGCGCGGAGATCGTGCGATCCGGGTGCCAGGACAGCAGTCGCTGCGGGAGAACCTGGCCGGGTGGACGCCTGGAGCTGGCCTGCCGGGCGGCGGTGGCGGCCGGGCGGCTGCTGACCGACCGCGGCGGCCGTCCCCAGGTCGTCGCCACCAAGTCGAGCCCGACCGACGTGGTGACCGAGGCGGATCGCGCCGCTGAGGCCCTGATCAGGGAGCTGATCAGCGCGGAGCGGCCGGGCGACCGGATACTCGGCGAGGAGGGCGGCGAGACCGGCTCGCCGGGCGCGGTCCGCTGGATCGTGGACCCGCTGGACGGGACCGTCAACTACCTGTACGGGCTGCCGGACTGGGCGGTCAGCGTCGCCGCTGAGGTGGACGGCACGGTCGTGGCCGGGGCGGTGTTCGTGCCCCGGCGGGCCGAGCTGTTCAGCGCCGGGCTCGGCGGCGGCGCGTGGCTGAACCAGGCGGCCAGGCTGGCCTGCAACACGGGCGTTCCGCTCGGCCGCGCACTGGTGGCGACGGGGTTCGGCTACGAGGCGGGGCGGCGGCTGGTCCAGGCCGAGGTGCTGCTGGCCGTGCTGCCGCGGGTGCGGGACATCCGGCGCGGCGGGTCGGCCGCCGTGGACCTGTGCTCGGTGGCCTCCGGCACCGTGGACGCCTACTACGAGCGCGGCGTCAACCTGTGGGACATCGCGGCGGGCAGCCTGATCGCGGCCGAGGCCGGGGCGCTGGTGACCGGCCTGCACGGCAGGCCCCCGGGCCCGTCGATGACGATCGCGGCGGCACCGCCGCTCCTCGGCGAGCTGCACGACCTGCTGGCGGCAACCGACCCCGAGCGGGACGCCTGAGCGCGGCTACGTGGCCTTGGTCAGCGTCCCCGTGGCGGCGGGCGCGCCCTTCCCCTGGAAGCTGAAGCGCAGCACGCTCCCGGGGGCCGGGGTGAGGGTGACCACCCCGGCCTGGCACGGCCCCTGGACGATTCCCTGCTCCAGGGTCAGCGTGCCCAGGACGTCGGACACCAGGCTCAGGTCGTCCCGGCAGGAGAACGGACCCGAGTAGTGCACGGACCCGCCGGCGGCGCCGGCGGCCAGGCTCACCTGGACGGTGACGCTGAACGCCCCGGACGGGCTGTCCTGGCTGACCTGGCCGGACCAGGTGCCTGCCAGGGACGCGGGCACCGTTGCCGTGCTCACCGGGCGGGGCCGGGTCGGGCGCGGCTTCGGGCTGGGGCTCGCCGTCTTGACCGCGCTGGGCGGGGCCGGCTGGCCGGTGTTGCTCTGCGCGATGTGGACCGCCACGGCGATGGCGGCGACGCAGGCGGCGACGCCGGTTGCCCACCAGATCGCCACCCCCCGGCGCCTCCGGCCGCGGTGCGGCTTACCCGTGCCGTCGGCGGGGACCGGCGGCAGGGCCGCGGCCGCCGCTCTCCTCGACCCTTCCCCGAGCACCCCGGCGTCCGGGTCGCTCTCGCCGAGCAGCTCGGTCACCACCGACCGGGCGGACGGCTGGTCACCCGGGCCCCCGGTGAGGCACAGAGCGGCCAGCGTGCGCAGCGGTTCGGCCAGCAGCTCCAGGTCCTCCTGCGCCGGGTCCGGCGGCCCGCCGGCCGCCGCGAACAGCATTGTCCGCGCCCAGGCGCGCATGTCGGCCGCTGGCGTCGCGGACCCGTAGGGCGGGGTGATCCCGAACTCGATGACCCGCGGGCCCTGCGCGCCGAGCACCACATACTCCGGGCCGAAGTCGCCGTGCACCAGGCCGGCCTGGTGGATGGCGGCCAGCCCGGTCGCCGTGCCGATGGCCAGCGCCTCGAGGCCGGCGTCCTCCCAGGGCCCGGCCTCGGTCACCTGCTCGAACAGCGACGGGCCGGGCACGTACTCGCTGACCAGGAAGGCCTGCTTGCCTTCGAAGCCGGATCCCAGGATGCGCGCCGCGCAGAACGGTGCCACCCGGGAGGCGGCGGCCGCCTCGGCGGTGAACCGGTCCCGCTCGGCGGGATCCGCCGTCCATTCGCCGTCAAGCAGGGTTATGGACACGTCGCCGCCGTCTATGGTCTTGGCCAGGTAGACGGGGCCGCTGAGGGGGATCCCCACGATGCGCCCGCTCAGCCGGTAGCGGCCGATGCGACCTGGGTCGCCGGCATGCAGCGGCTCGAGGTGGGGCATAAACCGTCTCCGCGGGGTCGCGCAGGCTCACGCGCGCGTGTTTCGCACTATACGCACCTTGTGCCTGCTAGTGGCGTTGATGGAGCAAGTTATCACGCGAGATTTTAGAGGGATTGCCGCTTGTATGGGGATGCCCGTGGGAGGCCCGGCTGTGACACGAACCTCCGCTGATGGCCAGTACGTGTACGTGGCGCCGGGACGTGACAGAATTCCCCGCCGGATCCGGGCACAACTGAGGCTTCCCGAGCGTTACATCCGCGCGATAGGCAAAAGATGGAGGGGTTAGGGCCACATGGCTACCGACTACGACAGCCCGAGGAAGAGCGACGACGAGCTCACCGAGGACAGCCTGCAGGAGCTCCAGGCGCGCCGGATGGACAAGTCATCGACCGCGATCGACCTCGACCCGGACGATGTGGCTGAGTCGCTGGAGCTGCCCGGGGCGGACCTGTCCAACGAGGAGCTCTCGTTCCGCGTGATCCCGCGGCAGGCCGACGAGTTCACCTGCTCGTGCTGCTTCCTCGTGCACCACAGGAGCCAGCTCGCCGAGACCCGCGGCGGCCGGCTCGTGTGCCGGGAGTGCGCGGCCTAGGCCGGCCTGGCGCTGCGATGCCAGGGCCGCATGGCCGCATGATGTGCACGGCGACGCCGTGCGCGGTTACCGTGGCGCCCCGCGACGGGCGGGCGCGATGCGGGTAGCCGTGCACCCCGCCGCCGTGCACCCCGCGGTGCATCCCGCCGCGGTGCGGTTCCTCCCGCACGGCCTGTCGGCGCCCCGTCAGCCGGGCTGCGCCCAGATCCGGCGCTCGTCGCCGCGCGGGTCTGCCTGAACCCCACCGCCAGGGCAATCGAAGATCATCACCGGGTAGCTGCCGTCGAACGCGTGCCATCCGGGATTGCCGTCGCTGGCGAACCTGATCCAGGCGGCATGCATCTGGCCGGCCAGCTCCTCCGGCGGCGCCGGGCCGAGCGCCCGCTCCGCGCCCGGGGCCGTGAGGGTGTCGAAGACGAACGGGATCTCGAGCGAGTGGCACGCGCCCAGCCCGTCCACCGGGCTCTGCCAGGCGAATTCGTAGACGTACGCCGGCTCTGCCAGGGTCTGCCCGGCGGCGCGGGCCTCGGCCACGGCCAGGGCGGGCAGCCGGAAGAACCGGTCGGTGAGCACGGCGGCGAACAGGTCGCCGGCCGAGGCGCCCGGCCGGTTGGCGCGGTAGAGCTCGGCGACGGCCGGCGCCACGCCGAGCACGCCGAGCACGCCGTCCACCCCCTCGTGCGTCATCAGCCCCGCCATGCCGGTCGGCACGAGGAACAGCCGGAACTCCTCGGTGGTCGTGCCGGTCAGCAGCGTCACCTCGGAGCCTGCGCCCGCCGCGATCGCGGCCAGCGGGTGCACGGGGATCAGGTCACCGTCGACGACCGGGATGAACGCCATCGAGCTGGCCACGATCGTCGCCCCGAACCGTGCCGGGTCAGGCTGGGCGGCGAGCGCGTCGCGCACCGCCACCTGTGCCCGGATGAGCTCGGGCAGGCCGATCTCGGCCAGGCCTGCCGCCGTCGCCTCGCGGCCGAGCACCAGGCCGAGTTCCTTGCTCACCAGGGCCGCGTCCGCCGGGTCGGCCGCCGCCTGGACCGAGCCGCTCTGCGTGACCGCCCTGGCGAACAGCCCCCGCGCGCGCGGCAGGGACAGCAGCGTGGTCGCGCTCATCGCGCCCGCTGACTCGCCGAACACCGTGACGTTGCGCGGATCCCCGCCGAACGCCGCGATGTTGTCGCGTACCCACTCCAGCGCGGCGATCTGGTCGAGCAGGCCGCGGTTGGCCGGGACGTCGGGCAGCAGCGCGAACCCGTCCACGCCGAGCCGGTAGTTGAAGCTGACCAGCACCACGCCGTCCCGCGCGAACGCGTGGCCGTCGTAGACCGGGACCGCCGCGTTGCCGTTGGCGAACCCGCCGCCGTAGATCCACACCATGACCGGGAGGCCGGACCCGCCCGGGTCGGGCGTCCACACGTTCACGGTGAGCCAGTCGTCGCCGGCGATGCTCGGCTCGGGCAGCAGCACGTCGAACGGCGCGGGGTAGTCGGGCTTCGGCGGCGTGGCGCTGAAGCTGACGGCGTCGCGGACCCCGTCCCATGCCGGGGGAGGAGCCGGGGGCCGGAACCGCAGCGGCCCGGTCGGGCTCGCCGCGTACGGGATCCCGAGGAAGCTGGCCACGCCGTCCCGCACCTGGCCGCGCACTTTGCCGGAGGTGGTGCTCACGATCGGTTCCATTAGCGCACTTTGCCACGGCCAGGGCCCATCCCGCTATCCCCAGGGCCGTGCGGCTAAGGCTCGTCGCCGGCGCGGGCGCTGATGCGCTGCCGCCGGCTGGCCGGCGTGCCGGCGCGGGCGCTGATGCGCTGCGACCGGGGTTTGGGGCAGCCGGAACCAGTTCCCGGCCGTGGCCGGGGTTTGGGTCAGCCGGGACCAGCTCCGGGCCGCCATCCCGGTTTGGGTCAGCCGGAACCAGCTCCGGGCCGTGGCCGGATTGCGGAGGCGCGCACTCGACAGGATCGGCCAGAAGGGCGTCACATACGTTGACCAGGCCGAGACGAAATGCGGTTACGACGTCGAGCTGCAGCTTCCCGCGAGCGGCCGTATCACGTACGAGACCGCCCAATCCGCGGCGGGTGCCAGTGACGCCCCGGTTCCGCGACGCTCGCCGCGCCGACTCACGGCTGACCACCCGGCCAGAGCCCGAGATTCTGCGCGAGCGGGTGAGAGCGTACGCGAGTGCCCTCCCCGGGCCAGGAGCCGATCCCCGGCCGGCCGCCACGGCGACAGCACACCACGGCGCTTCGGTGGCCCGGGAACTGATCACCTGGGCACGACGAGAGCGCGCTGCCGGGCAGTAGGCAGCCTTCCCGCAGAAAACCAGCCTGTGTCGCCCGTCGCCGGGCGGCCCATTCCCGCAGGCCGTCCCGGCCGCTACCGCAGAAAACAGCCAGCTTCCTGCGGCACGCCAAAGGCGCAGTCCAGGTCTTGGATCACGACCTTGATGGTTCGCAGGTCCTTCCGGTCCCAGCGCTCCAGGCGGCGGAGGGCCCGCTGCGCGGCGGCGTACTGGGCAGTGGTGATCTGGGTGTGCGCCAGCTCAGACTTGCGCGTGGGCTGATCGCCTGGGCGCAGCGGAGGGCTGGAGTTGGGGGCATCCGGCCGGCCAGGCATCGGTTCCTCTCGTTGTCACCGGCGGCCACCGCTTGCCGATGGACTGAAATCTTGCGGGGGAGGCGATCCGTTACGCGAGAGCCAGGTCACCGTGCTGAGCGGCCGGCGGGCTGACAGGGCCGGTGGCGGTGCCGTTGCGGGCAGCAGGTGGTCGCCCACCGCCGCCCGCAGCTATGGCGGTGTCCTCGCGGTGGTCACCGGGGTCATGGGACTGGTGTACCACGGCGCGGTGTTCACCGGACGCAAGCATATGGCCACAGATAGTATCCGGCGCATGAGCGTGACCTTGTGGCTGGCGCTGCTCACCCAGGCGGTCACCGTGTGGCTGCTGCGCCTCGGCCTGGGGAAACGCTGGCTGCTCCGGCCGGCAACGGTCCTGGTCCTCGCCAGCGTCGTGTATGACGGGGTGTCGCAGGTGCTGCTCGCGTTCCCGTCCGTCCTCGCCGCTGACCAGTTCCGGGACGGGATCACGGCGGGGTGGGTGGCCACCGGGGACCTGCTGCTGTCCGGGGCGATGCTCGCGTTCACCGCCGGGTTCCTGATCACCGGCCGCAGGCCGCACGCCCCCGTGTCACGCGATGACGTGGCCGCCGCGGTGCGGGTGCTGGACTGGCGGGTCCTCGCCGCCCTGTCGCTGCCCCTGGCGGTCCTCACCTACGCCGGGCGCGGGTACGGGGCGCTGCACCAGGGCACCGGGCCGCCGTCCCCGTCGTGGGCGTCCACCTTCTTTGTCATCACCGTGACCCTCGCCGCGTCAGCGTTCGTGCTGCGGCACAGCCGGCTGCTCCCGGCGCTCGCCGTGCAGACCGCGGTCCTCGCCGCTGCCGGGGAGCGCACCCCGCTCATCGCCGGGGCGCTGGCGGTGATGACGGTGACCGCGCGGGCCGGGAAGGTGCCGTCACGCCGCCAGGTCCTCGCGTGCGCCGCCGCCGGCGCCGCGGTCCTGCTGGCGATCACGGGGGTGCGGGCGCACTCCGGGCGCGCGGTGTTCGAGTCCGACACGGGGTTCAGCGCCCGCGCTGCCGCGCTCGCCTCGGGCCTGACCGCGTCCCCGCAGCCGGGCACACCGGGGCTCGCGGCGCAGGCAGCGGCACGGCTGGACGGGGTGTCGTTCACGGCGGGAATCCTGCAGTCGCATGCCGCCGGGCAGCCGCTCCTCGGCCCCGGGCCGGCGGTGGAGTCGCTGCTGCTGCCGATGCCGAAAGCACTGTGGCCAGCCAAGCCCGAGACTGGCGCGCTGGACGCCTACCAGGAGCAGATCGCCGTGTTCGGCCTGGCGCCGGTGAACTACCTGCCCGGCCTGCCGGGCCTGCTCACCGGGTGCCTGCCGTGGCCGTGGCTGATCCTGGTCATGGGCATGGCAGGCGCGCTGTGGGGATCGGGTGAACGGTGGGTGATGGCGCGGCTGACCGTCCCGCGCCTGGCGCTCACTGCCGGGCTTGTCCTGGCAGTCGCGGATTACGAAGCAGGAGCGCCGACGATGCTGGTCCTGCTTCGCGCCGCAGCCGCCGTGGCTGTCCTTGCCGCCGCTGCGGGCCCGGTGCTGCGCAGCCGTCTCAGTCAAGAGCGGCGAACATGTAATAGTAGTTCCTTGCAAATGAGGAGAACGTCAGCGATGACGGGAGGGACGTCGCCGACCCGGTGAGGCTGGAGCACCGCCACGGCGCGCTGCCGAGCTGCAGCGACGTCCCGGATGCCCCGAGCGTCAGGCCGCCCTCGAAAAAAGCGAACCCGCCCGCAGTGGTGCCCCCCTGCGTGCCATTTAGTGCATATCGGTCGGAAAAATGGCTCAAACGGGGTAAGAGTCGCTGACGATCATGGAGCCGGCCTGGGCCATATCCGGCCGGGTCAGCAGGAAAGCAACACGGATCGCCCGCGCCCGGGCCGCCGGCGCCTGTGCGGCCGCCGGCGGGGCCTGCTGTCATGATGGGACCGCCGTGGGCGGGTGTGGCGGACGGGCGGCGGGAGCCGCCGCGGCGGGCGGGCGGCAGGGAGGAGGGCGCATGGGCGCGCAGGCGGACGTGGTGTTCACCGGCGGCGCGGTCTACACCGCGGGCCAGGACCCGCGCCGGCTCGTCCGGGTTGGCCCCGGATCGCAGGCGGTGGCGGTGCGCGGGATGCGGATCGTGGCCGTCGGCGGCGCGGGCGACCCCGGCATCGCCGACCTGACCGGCCCCCGCACCGACGTGGTCGACCTGCGCGGGCGGGCGCTGCTCCCGGGCTTCCAGGATGCGCACGTGCACCCGGCGTTCGCCGGCGTGACGATGATCGGCTGCAACCTGATCGGCGCCGCCACCCTGGACGAGGCGCTCGCCAGGATCAGCGCCTACGCCGCCAGCCACCCGGGCAGGGAGTGGATCGCGGGGAGCGGCTGGCGGATGGAGTGGTTCGACCGCGGCACACCCGGCCGCGAGCTGCTCGACCGGGTGACCGGGGGCCGGGCGGCCTACCTCACCAACCGCGACGGCCACGGCGCCTGGGTCAGCACCCGCGCGCTCGGCCTCGCGGGCATCGACGCGGGGACGCCGGACCCGCCGGACGGGCGGATCGAGCGCAGCGCCGGCGGCTCTCCCCAGGGCACGCTGCACGAGGGGGCGGCCACCCTGGTGGGGCGCCACCTGCCGCCCCTCACCGTGGACGAAAGGGTCGCCGGGCTGCTGCTCGCCCAGCAGCACCTGCACGCGCGCGGCATCACCGCCTGGCAGGACGCGATCGTCGGCGAGTACCTCGGCTCGGCCGACCCGCTGCCGGTGTACCTGGCGGCGGCCGCGGCGGGGACGCTGACCGCGCGGGTGCAGGGCGCGCTCTGGTGGGACCGCGGCCGCGGCGCGGAGCAGCTGCCCGGCATCCTGGCCCGGCGCGAGCAGGGCCAGGCGGGCAGGTTCCGCGCGAACACGGTCAAGATCATGCAGGACGGGGTCGCGGAGACCTTCACCGCCGGGATGATCGAGCCCTATCTGGACTCCTGCGGCTGCCAGACCGGTAACCGGGGCCTGTCCCACGTGGACCCCGCGGCGCTGCGCGAGTACGTGACCCTCCTGGACGCCCATGGCTTCCAGGTGCACCTGCACGCGATCGGCGACCGTGCGGTCAGGGAGTCGCTGGACGCGATCGAGGCCGCCCGCGGCGCGAACGGCGCCGGCGACAACCGGCACCACATCGCGCACCTGCAGGTCATGCACCCCGACGACATCCCGAGGTTCGCGGCGCTCGGGGTGACCGCGAACGTGCAGGCGCTCTGGGCGGCGCACGAGCCGCAGCTGGACGAGCTGACGATCCCGTTCATCGGGCCGGAACGCGCCGCGCGGCAGTACCTGTTCGGTGACCTGCTCCGCTCGGGCGCCCGCCTGGCCGCGGGCAGCGACTGGGCGGTGAGCAGCGCCAACCCGCTGCGAGCCGTTCACGTGGCCGTGAACAGGACGCTGCCGGGCGCCGGCGCGGAGCCGCTGCTGCCCGCGCAGCGGCTCAGCCTGGGCGAGGCGCTGGCCGCGTACACGAGCGGCTCCGCGTACGTCAACCACCTGGACGAGACCGGCGCGATCGAGGCGGGCAGGGTGGCGGACCTGGTGGTGCTCGACCGGGACCCGTTCGAGGGGCCGCCGGAGGACATCGCCAGCACGGCGGTGGCGCTGACCTACGTGGCCGGCGAGCGGGTTTACGCGGCCCAGCGTTAGCCGGCTAACATCAGCCCGGTAGCCTTGGCGTCAGGACGTTAGCAAGCCTGCCGACGGCAGACGGAGGAGCCGATGGAGACGGTCCCGCTGGGCAGCGGAGGACCCCAGGTCTCGCGGGCCGGGCTAGGCCTGATGGGCATGTCCGGCATCTACGGGCCGGCCGACGAGAACGAGAGCGTCGCGACGATCCGCGCCGCGCTCGATGCCGGGATCACCCTGCTGGACACCGGCGACTTCTACGGCATGGGCCACAACGAGATGCTGCTGCGCGACGCCCTGCGCGGGGTGCCCCGTGACAGCGTGTTCATCCAGGTGAAGTTCGGCGGCCAGCGGGATCCCCGGGGCGCGTTCATCGGCTACGACGCCAGCCCGGCCGCGGTCAAGACGTCGCTCGCCTACTCGCTGCAGCGGCTGGGCACCGATTACGTGGACCTGTACCAGCCGGCCCGGCTGGACCCGCGTGTCCCGATCGAGGACACCGCCGGCGCGATCGCGGAGATGATCGACGCCGGCTTCGTCCGCTGCCTCGGGCTCTCCGAGATGGGCCCCGAGACGATCCGCCGCGCCCACGCCGTTTACCCGGTCACCGAGCTGCAGATCGAGTACTCGCTGATGAGCCGGGGGATCGAGGCGCGGATCCTGCCCACGATCCGCGAGCTCGGCATCGGCGTGACCGCGTACGGCGTGCTTTCCCGCGGCCTGCTGTCCACCGCGAGCGCCCGCGGGATCGGGCCCGGTGACCCGCGGGCCAGGTTCCCCAGGTTCCGCGCCGGGAACCTGCAGCGCAACCTGGGCCTGCTGACCGCGCTGGAGGAGATCGCGCACGCCCACGGGGCGACGGCGGCGCAGCTGGCCATCGCCTGGGTGCTGTCCCGGGGCAAGGACATCGTCCCGCTGATCGGCACCAAGCGGCGTGACCGGCTCGCCGAGGCCCTGGGCGCCCTCGACCTGAAGCTCGATCCCGCCGAGATGGCCGCCATCGAGGCGGCGGTGCCCCCCGCCGAGGTCGCCGGTGACCGCTACGACGAGGGCCAGATGGCGGCGCTCGACAGCGAGAGGGCATAACCCGAACGGGACGCCGCGTGCTCGGTCAGCTGCCCCGCCACTCAGGATGTGGGGCTGCCGAACACCTGCAGCGGGCTGGGCGCTGCGAACTCGATCACCAGTGCGGGCTGCCCCTGATACAGGGTCATCTCGGTATGCAAGGGCCGGAAGGGGGCCTGGGGCGTTGCGAGGAACGCAGCGATCGTGTCCAAGCTTGCGGCGCTGCCGGTCAGCGTGGCTGACCGGAGCGGCATGCCCGCGGTCGCGCCCGGGCCCGAGTCGCCAAACGCTGCGATGCTGAGCTGGCTCAGCGAGGTGGTCAGGTCTGACAGCACGAGCATCAGCCGGGAGTCCACCTGTCCGGAGGCCAGCTGCTGCCTGGCCGTGGCCGGGGCCGTGACGCGTCCCGACTCCAGCAACGCGGTGCCGGCCGTCTTGCGGGCTTGCTGGTCCGTCTGGAGCTGGGAAAGATAGGCAGCTCCCTGCGGGGCGACCACCCTGACGTCGATCCGCGCCTTCCCCGAACCGAAGCTCGCGATCACCGCAGGCGCGTAGTCAGACGTGAGCCGGCTGCCGAACAGGCTCCTGATGACCGCCGTCGCGACGACGACCTGGGAGCCGAACGGGTTGGCCGTGTTCGGCTCCATCGTCAGCAGGTCGTAGGTGGGCACCCCGTGCGCCTTCAGCGCCAGGCACATCGTCGGGTCGCACGAGATGACGGCGGACGTCGCGACCTGCTGTGCCACCCAGGCTGCCGCCTGGTTGCGCGTGGCCGCGGCGGGGCTTGCCGCAGGGGCACGCGACGGGGCGTGACCGAGCCGCGTGAGCGCCAGCGACCCCCCGCCGACGACGAGAACGACCGCCGCGGCGATGACCATGTGAACGCGGTAGCGGCGGAGCCCGTCTGAATTCTGGTCCGGCTTGCCCTTCTGGCCCGGCGGGGACAATACCGCGGCGGCGAGCCGCCGCTCACCAGGCTCTGCGGCCTGGCCCGGCTCAGGGCCTCGGCCCGGCCGCGCGGCGGGTTTTGGCGAACCAGCCGGCTGTGGTGAAGCGGACGGCTGTGGTGAAGCGGACGGCTGTGGCGAAGCAGGTGGCGGGATGCGGGCCGGGTCTTTCGGCGCCGCCGGCTCTGGCGACGCGGTGCGGCCTGGCTGTGCAGCCCCATCGAGCCCTGCCGCGCGCTGTTGCTCCCGGCGGGCGCGTTCCTCCGCTTCCTCGCGCAGCTGCTCCAGCCGGGCACGCCGTTGCGCGGCCCACTCCCGGTCCTCCAGTTCCTGTTCCCGGCGAACGCGCTCCCTGGTGGCACGCTCTTCCTCCTGGCGGGCGCGCTCCTCTGCCGCGCGCTCCTGCTCAAGCCGGGCCCGTTCCTGGCCGGCGCGCTCCTGCTCTGCCTGTTCGCGGGCGGCGCGTTCCTGCTGCTGCTTGGCGGCGCGCTTCTGCTCGGCGGCTTGCTCGCGCCGGGCGATGCGCTCCTGCTTGGCGGCGCGCTTGCGCTCCTCTCGCGCTGCGCGTTCTTGTTCCTGGCGGGCGCGTTCCTGGGCGGCGCGCTCCCGTGCCTCCTGCTCGGCCCGTTCGCGCTCTTTCCTGGCCTGCTCTTGCTGGGCGCGTTCTTGGGCGGCGCGCTCCTGTTCGGCGGCGCGCTCCCGCTCCAGCCGAAGCCGTTCCTCTTCGAGCCGAGCGAGTTCTTGGCGGGCGCGTTCTTCGGCGGCGGCGCGCTCCCGCTCTTGCCGTTCGCGTTCCTGGCGTTCGCGTTCTTGGCGGGCGCTTTCTTCGGCGGCGGCGCGCTCGCGCTCCTGGCGTTCGCGTTCTTGGCGGGCGCTTTCTTCGGCGGCGGCGCGCTCGCGCTCCTGGCGTTCGCGCTCCTGCTGTTCGCGCTCCTGGCGTTCGCGTTCTTGGCGGGCGCGTTCTTCGGCGGCGGCGCGTTCGCGCTCTTGCCGTTCGCGCTCCTGCTGTTCGCGCTCCTGGCGTTCGCGTTCTTGGCGGGCGCGTTCTTCGGCGGCGGCGCGTTCGCGTTCTTGGCGGGCGCGTTCTTCGGCGGCGGCGCGCTCGCGTTCCTGCTGTTCGCGCTCCTGGCGTTCGCGCTCCTGCTGTTCGCGTTCTTGGCGGGCGCGTTCTTCGGCGGCGGCGCGTTCGCGTTCCTGCCGTTCGCGCTCCTGGCGTTCGCGTTCCTGCTGTTCGCGCTCCTGGCGTTCGCGTTCCTGCTGTTCGCGTTCTTGCCGGGCGCGTTCTTCGGCGGCGGCGCGTTCGCGTTCCTGCTGTTCGCGCTCCTGGCGTTCGCGTTCCTCAGCGGCAGCGCGTTCGCGTTCTTGCCGTTCGCGTTCTTGCCGTTCGCGTTCTTGCCGTTCGCGTTCTTGCCGGGCGCGTTCTTCGGCGGCGGCGCGCTCGCGTTCCCGCTGTTCAGCCCTTGCGCGTTCCCGTTGGGCGCGCTCTCGCTCACGCCTGCCGATCCGCGTCGGCTTTACGACGCCATTTTGCTGCGCCGTCTCGCCCGGCTGGGAAGCAGTGCCATTGACCTCCGGACTCGCGATGGCCCCCGAGGCGGTGAGACGCGGTATGGGCGCCGTGTCGGACTCGGCATCTTCATATGGCAAATCGCCTTGGCGCTGCTGCGATGGGGTCGGCTGCAGCGACCGCAGCAGCCTGCTCGGCAGGCGTGCGGGCGGCTTGGGCTCTTCCGGCTGGGGTGCCCGGTCCTCTTGGGCCTCCGCATCCCGCGCCGCTTGCGCATGGGCGGCATTGACGACGGCCTGCAGCCGTTGCCTGACCGACTCAGGCAGTTCGGGCGGCTGCCGCCGCTCAAGGTTCGCCGGTCCGGCGCGGGTCGCGCCAGGGACTCGCCGCGCCAGCGGCGCCTTGCCGTCTTGATCTCCCATGCGGCCAACCCCCCGGGGGCACGCGGACAGGATGACGCGAACCCCGGGAGATAGCGCAGCACAGGATGACCCGTTATACAAGCGAAATGACCTGTTGTCACGAAAGAGTTACGTGACGCATTTCGTACCCTCGGCGTCCGAGCCGAGCCCGCCTGCGGCGCCGGTTGGCCTCCGAGCTCTTGCCCCTGGCTTTGACATCAGTCCCGCAATCCCCTCCAGTATTCCTACGTGGTGGCTTGCGGGAAGAAGATTCAGCAAACCTCCCTCCTTGAGCGTGATCGGACAGTACCTTCTCGTGTGGGGTATTCCTGCCCGGGGGGATATCGCCACAACGTGTGACGTCATCAGCACATAAGGTGGGCTGCCGGCGGGGAGCCGAGGCACCCCTGGCTACGCCCTCGAGCGCAGGCAGGTGCGCCTATGGATTATGGGACGACAACCCGCCGGGCGGCGGAGGCTTCAGGCACCTCCGCGCTCGACGCGGCACCAGCTTCTCCCGCTGCAGGCGCGCGGCCTGAACGGCCGGTGCTGTCGCGTCATGTCCCGCGCTGGTGGCCGCTGGTCGCCGTGCTTGCTGTCCAGTCGGCGCTTTCGATCCGGCTGGTCAGGGCTGACACCGCTTTCGAGGACGAGGCGACCTATTTGTGGGCCGGGCACCTGGAATGGGCGCACTGGCTGCACGGCACGCCGAGACCGCATTTCGCGGCCTACTTCTCCGGAGCGCCGGCCATCTACCCGCCGCTTGGCGCGCTGGCGGACAGCATCGGAGGGCTGACCGCAGCCCGGATCCTGTCCTTGATCTTCATGCTCGGGGCGACCACGTGCCTCTGGGCCGCCACTAGCCATATTTACGGGCGCCGGGCCGCTTTCTTCGCCGCCGGGCTATTCGCCGTTCTGGGCACGACGCTGCACCTGGGCGCCTTCGCCACGTACGACGCCATGGCGCTGTTCCTCGTCGCGCTCGCTGCCTGCCTGGTGGTGCGCGCCCCGGCCGGAGCCGACGCGACCGGCAGGATGGTCGCGGCAGGACTCGTGCTGGCGCTGGCCAACGCCACAGCGTATTCGTCGGCCCTGTTTGACCCGGTCGTGCTGGTGCTCGCCCTGCTGACCGCGTTCCCGCAGCCTGGTGGGCGGATCGCTTTCCGGAGGGTCTCGGTTTTCCTCATCTTCCTGGTGACGCCCCTGCTCCTCGGGTTGCTGATCGGCGGGACCAATTACGTCGGCGGGGTAGAGCGCACGACGCTTGCGAGAGTCCCCGGGGCCGCTTCCCCCCTCACCGTGCTGGCAGATTCCTGGGCCTGGGCTGGGCTGATCGTGGTGCTGGCCGTGTGCGGCGTGGTCGCGAGCGGCGTGCGCCGGGAACGGCGTACCCGTACGTGGCTGCTGGCGGTCTGCACCATCGCGGCGTTGCTCGGGCCGCTGGATCAAGCACGCCTGGACACCGTGGCCTCGCTGAACAAGCACGTTGGCCTGGGGGCCTGGTTCGCTGCCATTGCGGCGGGCTATGCGGTGGACTGCTTTATCGCAGCCGCACATGCAAGGCAGAACCAGCTTGTCACCTGCGGGGCTTGCGTCGTGGCGCTCGCCTTTCCGGTATCGCTGGGTGCCAGCCAGTCCGAGGCGTTCTCCACCGACTGGCCCAACTCGACGGCTTTCATCGCGATAATGCGCCCGCTGGTGGACAACAGCAGCGGGCGCCTTCTGGTCGAGGATCCGACGATCGCCGAGTACTACCTGCCGTCCGGCCGCCAGTGGCAGCGGTGGTCAGGCACGAGGAATATCATCAAGCCGTCGGGGGCAAGCACCGGCGGCCCGAGCCAGAGCGCAGGCGTAGTCGCTGGTGGCAACCCGGGGGTCTTCGCCGAGTACATCGCTGATGGCTACTTCTCGCTGGTCGCGCTGAACTTTGCTGACACGACGGCTTTGGACCACGACATCGCCTACGACGTCCGGCGTAACCACCACTACCGCCTCATCGAGGTCGTTCCCTACGGCGTAGAGACTCCATCCAGCTACCAGGGCACGTACCTGATCTGGAAATACGAGCCCGGCACGTGAGCATCGTCACCGCCGCCGGA
>JASHPR010000748.1 GCA_030038015.1 Streptosporangiaceae bacterium | reverse complement strand
CGGCGCTCCGCTGCTGGCCGGCGCCGCCGGGGTGGTCGCGGGCGGAGTCGTGGCGTTCGGCGTCGGCGACCTCGCGCACAACCTCTTCGAGGAGAACTGGGGCGCCGACATCTACCGGGACGGCGTGGCGCTCGGCATCGCGGCCGGCGTCGGCCACAGCTTCGAGAACACCGGCAAGGAAGCCGCTCACCTGGTCGAGCACGTGTGGGACAGCATCTTCTGAGCGCCCAGCCGGGCGGTGACGGTGAGGTCAGCGGATGACCAGGTCGTCGGGGCTGACCACGCGGAACCCGAAGAGGTCCACGCACACGCCCCCGGTCCCGCCGGCGATGGCGAGGCCGGCCTCGCCCACCAGCCTGGCGACCCCGGGGTCCGCGCCGCGCGCCGGCTGCGCGGCGCGGACGATCACCCGGGACAGGTTCAGGCCTCCGCCGGCCGTGCCCACCGCCAGCGGGGGATCCATGGTCATCAGCGCGTTGCCCGCGGGCCAGCACCCGACCTCGAACGGGGCGCCGCCACCGCGCAGCGTGACGGCGCCATCCGGTGACGCCAGCCCGGAGAGCAGGCCGGCCACATCGGCCGGGGCGACCTGCCGGGCGGTGTACACGTCGGCGTGCAGCGGCTTGGCGGCCTCCTCGCTGGCGGGCACGGCGATGCCGCCCAGCCGGGCCGCCAGGCCGGCGATCAGCCGCAGCGCGCTGCCCGCCGCGTGACGCTTCGCCTCCCTGGCCATGCTCACCTGCGATGGCGAGCCCGCCACTCGGGCACGTCGGCGAAGTACACGGCGGACATGCCGGGCGGCAGGCCGGCGCGGCGTGCCGTCTCCGCGTCGATCTCGGTGGGCGCGGTGAGCAGCACCGAGCCCGACTCGACACCGATCTTGTCGCCGTCGCGCCTGGCCCGGGGGTCGTACAGCTGCACGGCGGCCAGCAGCTGCTCCCGGCCGGGGTCGGCGGGCACGATCAGCCGCACCTTGCTGCGGAGCGCGTTCTCCAGGCGACGCTGAGAGCCAAAGAGCGCCATCATCGGCCTTTGCGGGGCGGGTTTCCGGCACGCGTATTCCACCACAGCGGCGGACATCGTGGCGCAGGACCGCCGTGCCCGCCCGCGAGACGGGGCGAACGGGCTGACCGAGCCGGGTGTGCCCTACTGTGTCGGCAGCGGCTCGTTGACGGCCGGCGGCGGCGCTGGGTTGTCGTTGACCTCCTGCTGCGCGGTGAGCAGCGCGGCCTCGGCGGCCGCCGCTCAGAGCTGCTGGGCGATCCCGCCGGGCAGCGGCTCGTTGACCGCCGGGACGGTCGGCCTGGGGTTGTCCCGCACCTCTCGCTGCGCGGTCAGCAGGCCGGCCTCGGCGGCGGCGAGGGTCAGCTCCCGGTTGTGGCGCGGGAAGCGGGCGGGCCGGGAGGAGAACCGGAACGCCGAGGTGAGGTCCCCGCATGTCTTCCTGCGCCAGGCGCTGATGTTGGGCTCCCGGACGCCGAAGCGCGCCTCGATCAGCCGGATCAGCGAGGTGTGGTCGAGCACCTCGGAGCAGACGCGGCCGCCGGCCGTCCACGGCGAGACGATCGTCACCGGGATCCGGAACCCCAGGCCGATCGGCTGCCCGGCGATGAACTCATCCGGCGTGCCGGGCGGCGGCGTGGGCGGCGGCACGTGGTCGAAAAGCCCGTCGTTCTCGTCGTAGGTGAGGATGAAGACGGTCTTGGCCCAGACGTCGGGATTGGCGGCGATCGCGTCGAGCTTCTGGGCTACGTACTCGGCCCCGGCGGCTGGCAGGAAGCTCGGGTGCTCGGACTGGGCCGCGGGGGCGACCAGCCAGGACACCTGGGGCAGCCGGTCGTGCCTGGCGTCGTCCTCGAAGGCCCCGGCCGGCCCCTTCACCATCCCCCGCTGGTAAAGCGGTGACGGGGGGCGAGCCGTGAGGTACTGCCGGAACCAGGCCAGCGCGTTGTTGTCGAAGTTGTCTTCCTGCTGGTAGACCTTCCAGGTGATGCCCGCCCGCTCGAGCCGCTCCGGGTAGGTCGTCCAGGACAGGACCATGTTTTCGAACGATGGCTCGTCGCCCAGCACCGGCCCGCCGCCCCTGCCGCCGGGATCGGTGGTGCCGGTCCACATGTAAAGGCGGTTCGGGTCGGTGGGGCCGAGGACCGAGCAGTGGTAGTTCTCGCACAGCGTGAACGCCTCGGCGAGGGCCCAGTGGAACGGGATGTCGTCCTTCGTGAAATATCCCATCGTGTGCTGGCCCTTGGCGGCAATCCAGCCGTCCATCCTCCCGCCGCTCCATGCCTGATGCTGGCTCGGCCAGTGATGGTCCAGGTCCGGCGTTGCCTGTGCGCTCGTCAGCGCGGTGTTGTAGCGGAACGGCAGCAGGTAGCCGTCGGCATGGCCGGGATCCGGCTGGCAGAAGACGGGGCGCCCGCTCGGGAGCTTGATCGCCGCCGGGTCGGCGAACCCGCGGACACCCGGCATCGTCCCGAAATAATGGTCGAAGCTCCGGTTCTCCTGCATGAGGATCACGATGTGCCTGATGTCGCGCAGGCCGGTTCGCGGCGGGTCGGCGAGCGTCGCGATCAGGGCCTTGCGCAGGCTCGGCGGCAGCGCGGCGGCGGCCAGCCCGGCGCCGGCC
>JASHPR010000747.1 GCA_030038015.1 Streptosporangiaceae bacterium | reverse complement strand
CCCTGGTGCTGCCTTCCGGCACCAGGGACACGTTCACCATCGGCCGCGACGCAACCTGTGACCTGATCCTGTCCGACATGACCGTGTCCCGGAGCCACGCCGGCCTGCGCCGTGAGGCCGGCCGCTGGCTGCTGGCCGACGCGGGCTCGACGAACGGCACCCGGCTCAACGGCTGGCGGGTCACCGAGCCCGTCCCGCTCCGCGCGGGGGACAAGGTCAGCTTCGGCGCGATGACGTTCGTGGTCACCGACCACGCCGGGGCGGCCGGCGCAGCGCCCGGCACCCCGTAGAGTCAGGGCGTGACCCTGGTCCTTCTGGTGCGGCACGGCCTCACGGCCACCACGGGCAACGTCCTGACCGGCTGGACGCCCGGCATCTCGCTGGATGACCGGGGCCGGCAGCAGGCCGGCGCCCTCGCCGCCAGGCTTGCGCCGCTTCGGCTCGACGCGATCGTCAGCAGCCCGCTGGAGCGGTGCGCCGAGACGGCCGAGGCGGTCGCGGCCGCCGGCGACGGCCGCCCGGCGTCCGTGCTGCGGGATGAGCGGCTCGGCGAGTGCCACTACGGCGAGTGGACCGGCCAGCCGCTGAAGCGGCTGGCCAGGGAACCGCTGTGGCGCGTCGTGCAGGCCCACCCCGGCGCGGCGCGGTTTCCCGGCGAGGACGGGGAGTCCATCATGGACATGCAGCACCGCGCGGTCAGCGCGATCCGGGACTGGAATGCCCGGCTCGGGGACAGGGCCACGTACCTGGTCTGCTCGCACGGTGACGTGATCAAGTCGGTCATCGTGGACAGCCTCGGCATGCACATCGACATGCTGCAGCGGATCCAGGTCGACCCGTGCTCGCTCACGGCGATCCGCTATACCCCGCTGCGCCCGTTCCTGCTGCGGATGAATGACACAGGCGGGGGAGTTGACGGTCTTGCCAGGCCGGAGCCGGCGCGGTCACGGGCCGCGGCCCGTCGGGAGACCGACGCCGCGGTCGGCGGCGGAGCAGGAGGATAGGGTCATGGCGGTTTTCACGTACGACCCCCCGGAGAGGTTTGTCGCGGGCGCGGTCGGCCAGCCCGGGGAGCGCACGTTCTACCTGCAGGCCAGCGGAAACGGCCGGGTCACGAGCGTGGCGCTGGAGAAGATCCAGGTCAGCCGCCTCGCCGAGCGGCTGGACGGGCTGCTCGACGACGAGATGCGGGGCGGCGGCGGGAAGGCGTCCATCCCCGCCGTCGCGCCCGCCAGCCTCACCGACGAGCGCCCGCTCGACCTTCCCCTGCTGGAGGAGTTCCGGGTAGGCGTGATCGCGCTGGCGTGGGACGCTGAGAGCGAGCGCGTCGTCATCGAGGCGCAGGAGGAATCGGAGACCCCCGTCGAGTACCTAGCAGAAGACGTGCCAGAGGACGGCCCTGGCATCCTGCGGGTGCGGATCACCGCCGCAGCCGCGCGGGCCTTCTCAAAGCGGGCGCTGCAGATCGTCAGCCAGGGCAGGCCGGCCTGCCCGCTGTGCGGCCTGCCGCTCGACGCCTCAGGGCATATCTGCCCGCGGCAGAACGGGCACCTGATCGCCAATGGGTGAACCGGCACAGCGCAGCAGGGGACGGCTGCCGCGCCGCGCTGGCGGCCCTGCCGCCGACGGCAGCCCGGCGGGCGCGGTGCATTCCGCCGGGGCCGGGAGGGAGGAGGATCCCGGCGCACTCGAGCTGCTCGCGAACGGCACGCTCGAGGTGGAGGGCAGGCTGCTGGCCGCCTCCAACGCGACGCTGTACTGCACCGTGCGCGACGCGGGCAGCGAGGCGGCCTGCGTGTACAAGCCGGTGGCGGGTGAGCGCCCGCTCTGGGACTTCCCGGCAGGCAGCCTGGCCGGCCGCGAGGTCGCCGCGTACGCGGTGTCCACCGCGGCGGGCTGGCACCTCGTCCCGCCGACGGTGTTCAGGGACGGCCCGTTCGGGCCCGGCATGTGCCAGCTGTGGATCGAGCCGGACGAGACGGTCGACGTCATCGCGCTCGCCCGCAGCAGCGACCACCCGGAGCTGAGGCAGATGGCCGTCTTCGACGCGGTGGTGAACAACGCGGACAGGAAGATCGGCCACCTGCTGCCTGACCGCAACGGGAACCTGTACGGGTGCGATCACGGCGTCTGCTTCGGCGAGGACTACAAGCTCCGCACGGTGCTCTGGCAGTGGCGTGGCCGCAAGCTGCCCCGGGCCGCCGTGGAGACCCTCCTCAGGCTCCGGCAGGCGCTGGACGGCGGCGAGCTGCCGGCCGAGCTGAGCCGGTGGCTTTCCGCTGCCGAGATACGGGCCACGCAGCTGCGGGTCGAACTGCTGCTCGAGCACCGGGTTCACCCGCTCCCGCCGGAAGACTGGCCCGCGGTGCCCTGGCCGCCGGTATGACCCGGGCCCGTCCCGCCCGGGTGATTCAGCGCTCCCCGCGGTCGCCGCGGCGCCTGAGGTACCGCTCGAACTCGCGGGCGATCGCGTCCCCGCTCGCCTGCGGGTCCTCGGTCGCGTCCCTGGCCTCCTCCAGCGTCCGCACGTACTCCGCGACCTCGCTGTCGGAGTCGGCGAGCTCGTCCACGCCACGCTCCCAGGCCCGCGCGTCGTCCGGCAGGTCCGCCAGCGGCAGCGTCACGTCCAGGATGTCCTCGACCCCCCGCAGCAGCGCGAGCGTGGCCTTCGGGCTGGGCGGCTGGGCCACGTAGTGCGGGACGGCGGCCCACAGCGACACCGAGGGGACCTTGGCCGCGATGCACGCGTGCTGCAGCACGCCGACGATCCCGGTGGGGCCCTTGTAGTCGACCGGGTCGACGTGCAGCCGGGCGGACAGCCTGGCGTCCGAGACCGCCGCGCTGACCGGCACCGGGCGCGTGTGCGGCGAGTCCGCGAGCAGGGCCCCCAGCAGGATCACCAGCTCGGCCCCGAGTTCGGTGAACGCGGCCACAAGCTCATCGGTGAACGCGCGCCAGCGCATGTTCGGCTCGATCCCGTGCAGCAGGATGAGATCCCGGTCGAGGCCCTCGGGCCTGGCCAGCGTCAGCCGGGTGGTCGGCCAGACCAGCCGGTCCGTCCGGCCGTCGGATACCTCCATTACCGGGCGGGTCACCTGAAAGTCGTAGAAATCCTCGGGATCGATGGCGCCGACGGGGGTGGACTGCCACGTGCCGGCGAGGTGGCTGATGACCCCGCTGGCAGCCTCGCCGGCGTCGTTCCAGCCTTCGAAGGCAGCGATGACCGCGGGCGAGCTGAGCTTGCCGATGCCGTCGAGCTCGATCTCCAACCACCTCCTGACGTTCGCCCCGTGCTCCAGGTTACGTGCATGACCATGCTCGCCGCGTAACGTGGCCGGCACCTAGCCAGGGTGTGCTGCTGGTCCTGCCCCGGCCCGCGGAGGCCGGGACCTAGAATGAGGCCCACTATGACCTTCGACACCCAGCCTTCCGGCCCGGGGGCAGCGGCTGCGGCACGCCCCGGGCCGTCCCTGCGGGCGGCGACCGGCGGCCGGCTGCTGATCGCCGACGGCGCGATGGGCTCCATGCTGCAGGGCTGCCCCACCACGCTCGATGACTTCGCAGGCTACGAGGGCTGCAACGAGATACTGAACGTCACCAGGCCGGACATCGTCCGGTCGATACACGACGGCTACCTCGATGCCGGGGTGGATTGCATCACGACAAACACCTTCGGTGCGAACCTCGGCAATCTCGGCGAATACGGCATCGCCGGCCGGATCGCGGAACTGGCCGAGGCCGGCGCGCGCATCGCCAGGCAGGCCGCGGACGACTGGTCGGCCAGCGACCGGCCCCGCTGGGTGCTCGGCTCCATCGGCCCCGGCACCAAGCTGCCCACGCTTGGCCACGTGACGTTTGCGGAGCTTCGCGACACCTACCAGGCCAGCGCGGCAGGGCTGCTGCGCGGCGGCGCCGACGCCCTGATCGTGGAGACCTGCCAGGACCTGCTGCAGGCCAAGGCCGCGATCATCGGGGCCCGCCGGGCCATCGCGGCCGCGGCCGGGGACGCCGGCGGCGACATCATGCTGATCGCCCAGGTGACGATCGAGACGACCGGGGCGATGCTGCTCGGGTCGGAGATCGGCGCCGCGCTTACCGCGCTGGAACCCCTCGGCATCGACGTGATCGGGCTCAACTGCGCGACCGGGCCCGCCGAGATGAGCGAGCACCTGCGCTACCTCGCGGCGCACGCCGCGCTGCCGCTGTCCTGCATGCCGAACGCCGGCCTGCCGGAGCTGACCTCGGACGGCGCCTATTACCCGGTCACCCCGGCCGAGCTCGCCGAGGCGCACGAGGGGTTCTGGCGGGAGTTCGGGCTGGCGCTGGTGGGCGGCTGCTGCGGCACCACGCCCGGGCACATGGCCGAGGTGGTCCGCAGGCTCCGCGGCAGGCCCGTCAGCCCCCGCGAGCCGCGCCCGGAGGCCGGGGTGGCCTCGCTGTACCAGCACGTGCCGTTCCGGCAGGACACCGCGTTCCTGGCGATCGGCGAGCGCACCAATGCCAACGGCTCCAAGGCGTTCCGCGAGGCCATGGTCGCCGAGCGCTACGACGACTGCGTCGAGATAGCGCGGGCGCAGACCAGGGACGGCGCACACCTGCTCGATGTGTGCGTGGACTTCGTCGGCAGGGACGGCGCAGGCGACATGCGCCAGGTGGCCGGCAGGCTCGCCACGGCTGCGACGCTGCCGCTGGTGCTCGACTCCACCGAGCCCGAGGTGATCAGGGCAGGGCTGGAGCTGCTCGGCGGCCGCGCGGTGGTGAACTCGGTCAACTACGAGGACGGTGACGGGCCCGGATCGCGGATTGCCCGGGTCATGCCGCTCGTCCGCGAGCACGGGGCCGCGGTCATCGCCCTCACCATCGACGAGCAGGGCCAGGCGCGCACCGCCGAATGGAAGCTGGCGGTGGCCACCCGCCTGATCGACGACCTGACCGGCCACTGGGGGATGCGCCTCGCCGACATCATCGTCGACTGCCTCACGTTCCCAATCGCCACCGGGCAGGAGGAAACCAGGCGCGACGCGATCGAGACCATCGAGGCCATCAGGGAGCTGAAGCGCCGCTACCCGGAGGTGCAGACCACTCTCGGCATCTCCAACGTCTCGTTCGGCCTGAATCCGGCGGCCCGCGCCGTGCTCAACTCGGTGTTCCTCGCCGAGTGCGTGTCGGCCGGGCTGGACTCGGCGATCGTGCACGCATCCCGGATCATGCCGATCTCCCGGATACCCCCCGACCAGCTGCAGGCGGCGCTCGATCTCATCTACGACCGGCGGCGTGACGGGTATGACCCACTGGCCAGGCTGCTCGAGCTGTTCGAGGGCGTCGACGCCGCGGCGGTGAAGGCCAGCCGGGCTGCGGAGCTGGCCGGGCTGCCGCTCTGGGAGCGGCTGAAGAGGCGGATCATCGACGGCGAGAGGAACGGCCTGGTAGCCGACCTGGACGAGGGGCTCGCCGAGCGGCCCGCGCTGGAGATCGTGAACGACGTCCTGCTCGACGGGATGAAGACCGTCGGCGACCTGTTCGGCTCCGGCCAGATGCAGCTGCCGTTCGTGCTGCAGTCCGCCGAGGTCATGAAGGCGGCCGTCGGCTACCTGGAGCCGCACATGGAGCGATCCGGGGAAGCGGGCCGGGGCAAGATCGTGCTGGCCACGGTCAAGGGCGACGTCCACGACATCGGCAAGAACCTGGTCGACATCATCCTGTCGAATAACGGCTACGACGTGGTCAACATCGGCATCAAGCAGCCGATATCCGCGATCCTCGAGGCGGCGGACTCCAGCGGGGCCGATGTCATCGGCATGTCCGGCCTGCTGGTGAAGTCCACCGTCGTGATGCGGGACAACCTGGCCGAGCTCAACTCGCGGCACCTGGCCCACCGGTGGCCGGTGCTGCTCGGCGGCGCCGCCCTCACCCGCGCTTACGTGGAGCAGGACCTGGCCAGCCTTTTCGAAGGCCAGGTCCGCTACGCACGCGACGCGTTCGAGGGACTGAGATTGATGGACGCGTTCATGGCGGTCAAGCGCGGCAAAGAGGGCGCACAGCTGCCGCCGCTGCGGGAGCGGCGGGTGCATGCGGGGACGCGGCTGAGGCTCACCGAGCCCGGCGACATGCCCGCGCGCTCCGATGTGGCCTCGGACAACCCGGTGCCGGCCGCGCCGTTCTACGGCCACCGGGTCGTCAAGGGCCTGCAGCTGGCCGACTACGTGGCCTTCCTCGACGAGCGTGCCACGTTCATGGGCCAGTGGGGCCTCAAGCCGTCGCGGGGCGAGGGCGGGCCGTCCTATGCCGAGCTGGTGGAGGCCGAGGGGCGGCCGAGGCTGCGGATGTGGCTGGAGCGGATCCAGACCGAGGGGCTGCTGGATGCCGGCGTCGTCTACGGCTACTTCCCCGCCGTCAGCGAGGGCGACGATCTCGTGATCCTTGACGCCGGCGGGAACGAGCGGGAGCGGCTGAGCTTCCCCCGGCAGCGGCATGACCGCCACCTGTGCCTGGCCGACTTCTTCCGCTCGCGCGAGTCCGGCGAGACCGACGTGGTGGGATTCCAGCTGGTCACGGTCGGCTCAAAGATCAGCGAGGCGACCGCCGAGCTGTTCGCCAAGAACGCCTACCGCGACTACCTGGAGCTGCACGGCCTGTCCGTGCAGCTCGCGGAGGCGCTGGCGGAGTACTGGCACAGCCGGGTCAGGGACGAGCTGGGCATCGGCGGCGACGACCCGGCCGACCTGGACGGCATCCTCAAGGTCGCCTACCGCGGCTGCCGGTACGCGTTCGGGTACCCGGCATGCCCGGACCTGGAGGACCGGGCCAAGGTCATCCGGCTGCTCGAGCCCGGGCGCATCGGGGTGGCGCTGTCCGAGGAGTTCCAGCTCGTGCCGGAGCAGTCCACGGACGCGCTGATCGCCCACCATCCAGAAGCCAGTTACTTCAGCACCTGATCATGCTTCGCAAGCCAGCGGAGCCGGCGGAGCCAGCGGAGCCGGCGGAGCCAGCCGAGCCGGCGCGAGGCGCCCTCGGCGGGGTGCTGCAGGCCGTCCTGTTCGACATGGACGGGCTGCTCGTCGACTCCGAGCCGCTCTGGTTCGAGGTTGAGTGCTCGGTCATGGCGCGGCTGGAGGGGGAGTGGAGCGAGGCGGACCAGCAGGAGCTGATCGGCGGCTCGCTGCCGCGCACCGTCTCCTACCTGCTGGCCAGGGCCGCGCGCCCGGCCAGCCCGGAGGACGTCGGGCGGTGGCTCCTCGACGGCATGCGGTCGCTGCTGCTGTCCCGGCCGCTCGCCATGCTGCCGGGCGCCGCGGAACTGCTGGCAGAGGTGCGCGCCGCCGGGCTGCCGCATGCCCTGGTCACGTCGTCGGAGCGGCCGATCATGGACGCCGTGCTGCTCCGGCTGGGCGTGAGCTTCGACGCGACCGTGTGCGCCGACGACGTGACCTGCGGCAAGCCCCACCCGGAGCCCTACCTGAGGGCGGCTTCGCTGCTCGGGGCCGATCCGCGGTCGTGCGTCGCGCTCGAGGACTCGCCCAACGGGGTCGCCTCTGCGGAGGCGGCCGGATGCAAGCTGGTGGCGGTGCCCAGCCTGGTGCCCATCCCGTCCCAGCCCGGCAGAATGGTTACCACGTCGCTGCGCCAGGTCGACCTCAGCATGCTGCGGGTGTTCGTGGCCGACGGCTAGGCGGCCCGGCACCGGCCATGGTCTGAGCTCGGCCTGACATGTGCGACGATAAAAGGAGACGCCTGAGCCGCGCGCCTGCCGACGGATTGCCCCGTTGCGGCGCGGCATGAGGGAGGCGGGCATGAATACCTGGAACAGCATCGCCTGGTTTCCGATCTGCGTCGGCCTGACCGGCGCAGGGCTGGTGCTGAGCTGGCTCACCTGGCGGCGCAAGGGATTCCGCCGCGGGATCCGGGCCGTCGCGTGGTCGCTGCTGCCCCTGGCCCTCTACCTGACCGGCTCGATCTTGCTGGTCGGGCGGATCGGCTCGGCGATCGTGCAGTTCGCCAGCTCGTTCGTGTTCTCGCCCAAGACCTGGTCGGGCGTGATCCTGCTCGTCCTGGCCGCGGTCGTCTTCCTGGCATCGGGTGGTTTCCCGCAGCTGTCGCGCCGCAAGAGGCGGGGGAAGAAGGCGGAGGTCAAGCAGCAGGCCGGCGGCGGGGCGGTCGCCCAGGGCCAGGGCACCCGCGCGGTGGCCCCGGTGGAGGGCGGCAAGCCGGCCAAGACCGGCAAGCAGGGCAAAGGCGCCTCGGACGACGATGGGCTCGATCCGGAGATCGCGGCCATCCTCCGCCGCCACGGCATCAGCTAGGTCACCCGCCGCGGCGGGAAAGCGCCGGCCACCCCCGCCCATCGACGGACCTGGCGGGCTCCGTACCCAGGTTTTTCATCACGGAACTGGCGGCGACGGCGTGGGAGCCGGCTCGGCGGGCCCGTCGGCCTGCGGCGGGATCTGGGCCCAGGCGAACCGCCCGCTGCGGTCCGGCGATTCCGCCGGGGCTGGCACCGCTGCCGGGGCGGCGGGCATGTCCGCGCGGGACGGAGCTGCCGCCTGCCGGGGTATCTCCGCCAGGGGCGGGAGCGGCGGCGGGGTGCCGCCGAACGCCGGGCATATCGCCTGGTGCGCGCACCAGGCGCAGAGCCTGCTGGGCCGGGGCCGCCAGTCGCCGGTGCTGCGCGCGCGCTCGATGGCCTGCCACAGCGCATCGATCTTCCGCACCGTCGCGCGCAGGTCGGACTCGTCGGGCGCGTACCGCACGATCTCGCCGTTGCCGAGGTAGATGAGCTGCAGCAGCTTCGGCACCTGCTGCCGGGTGAGCCAGAGCACCACGGCGTAGAACTTCATCTGGAACAGCGCCCTGGCCTCGTACTCCTCCTTGGGGGCGGTTCCCGTCTTGTAGTCGACGATCCTGATCTCGCCGCCTGCCGCCACGTCCACGCGGTCGATGAAGCCGCGCAGCAGCAGCCCGGACTCGAGGACCGCCTCCACCGCGTGCTCGCGGTGCCGGGGCTCGAGCCGGCTGGGATCCTCCAGCGTGAAGTAGCGGTTCAGCATGTCCCGGGCCTCGCCCAGCCAGGTGCTCCGCTGCTCGTCGTCGTCGAAGAGCCCGGCGAGATCTGGCTCATCGGCCAGCAGCCGCTCCCACTGCGGCACGAGCATGGCCTGCGCCGTCTGGGGTGTCCGGGCCGCGGCAGGCTCGTCAAACAGGCGCTCGAGGACCGCGTGCACCAGCGTTCCCCGGGCCGCGGCCGGGCTGGGGGGCTCTGGCAGCCGGTCGATCACCCGGAACCGGTACAGCAGCGGGCAGGTCAGGAAGTCGCCGGCGCGCGACGGCGACAGCGACGGCCGTGTGCTGACGTCGGCGGCGCCATTGGCTGGCCCTGCGCCGTGCACGTGCGCGATGTTCTCGTTGCCCACTCTCCGGAGACTAGGGGACGGCACCGACAGTTGCCGCGTTCAGCGCGCCGGCCGGCGCGTCCGAATCGCTGGCCCGCGCAACCTTTCACGGTGCGCCGTACCACGTAGCATCGAGTACGTGTCAGGCATCAGCCCAGAGCAGGACCGCCCGCAGGCGCAGCAGCCGGGAGACCCGCGCCCGGAAGGCCCGCGCCGCGACCTGAGGTATGGCATCGTCGTCGCACGTCCATTTGGCGTGCCGGTGTACATCTCGCCATATTGGTTCCTGGTGGCCGCGTTCGTTGTCGTTTTCTACGCGGGCAGCCTGCCGCAGTCGGTGCAGCCGTCCGGCGTCAGGTACGCCGTCGCCGCCGCCTTCGTCGTCCTGCTGTACGCGTCCGTGCTCGTGCACGAGCTCAGCCACTGCGTGGTGGCCCGGGCCTTCAAGCTGACCGTGCGCCGGATCCAGCTCTACCCGCTCGGCGGGTTCTCCGAGATCGAGCAGGAGCCGCCGACCCCCGCCAAGGAATTCGGCGTGTCCGTGGTCGGCCCGCTGACATCGATCGCGCTGGCCGCCTGCGGCCTGGGCCTGAACGCCGCGCTCAACCTCGGCGGGATTCCCCGGGTGCTGATCGACCAGCTCATCCTGGCGAACCTGGTGGTAGGGATCTTCAACCTGCTGCCCGGCCTGCCGCTGGACGGGGGGCGGATGCTGCGGGCCGGCGTGTGGAAGATCACCAGGCGCCCGGGCACCGCGACCATAGCCACTGCCTGGTCGGGCCGGGCGCTTGCCGTGCTGCTGGTCATCGTCCCGGTGGCCCTGCTCGGCAGCAGGCTGAGCCTGACCAGCACCTACGTGCTGTGGCTCGCGGTCATCGCCGTGTTCATGTGGGTCAGCTCGGGGCAGGCCATCAGGGCCGCGCGGGTGCGCGACCGGCTGCCAGCGCTGCAGGCCAGGCTTCTGGCACGGCGGGCCATCCCGATCCCGGGCAACGTGCCGCTCGCCGAGGCGATCAGGCGCGCCGACGAGGCCCACGCACGGGCGCTGGTGATCATCGACCACGAGTCCACGCCGATCGCGATCGTGAACGAGACCGCGGTCATGGCGACCCCGCAGCAGCGCAGGCCGTGGATCGAGGTCGGCTCGCTCGCGCGGGCCATCGAGCCGGGTCTCGTGCTGTCCGCCGACCTGTCCGGCATGGCGCTCATCGAGGCGGTGCAGCGCTCCCCGGCCACGGAGTACCTGCTCATCGAGCCGTCCGGGCAGGTGTTCGGCGTGCTGGCGGCCAGCGATCTCGACCACGCCTTCGCCGGGGTCTGATGGGGAACGCTAGCCTGGCGGTCGTGATCACGCAGCCTCGCGGCCCGCTCGCCCCGGGAGACCAGGTTCAGCTCACCGACCCCAAGGGGCGCCGTCACCGGCTGGTCCTTGAGGCCGGGCGGTCGTTCCACACGCACCGGGGCTCGCTGGCGCACGACGACCTGATCGGCAAGCCTGAGGGCAGCGTGATCGTGTCGTCCGGCGGCACCGCCTACGTGGCCCTGCGGCCGCTGCTGGCCGACTACACGCTGTCCATGGCCCGGGGCGCCGCCGTCATCTACCCGAAGGACGCCGGGCAGATCCTGGCCATGGCGGACATCTTCGCCGGTGCGCGGGTCGTCGAGGCCGGGGCGGGCTCGGGCGCGCTGTCCTGCTGGCTGCTCAGGGCGGTCGGCGAGACCGGGCTGCTGGTGTCCTACGAGCGCAGGGCCGACTTCGCCGAGATTGCCCGGGCGAACGTGGAGCGCTACTTCGGCGGGCCCCATCCGTCCTGGCGGCTGGTGACCGGCGAGTTCCCCGCCGAGGGCGCTGCGGGAACCCTGGGCCCCGGCGAGGCGTTCGACAGGGTCGTGCTGGACATGCTGGCGCCATGGGAGTACGCCCACGCGGCTTCGGCCTCGCTCAGGGAGGGCGGGCTGGTCTGCTGCTATGTGGCCACTACCACCCAGCTGTCGCGCACCGTGGAGGCGCTGCGCGGGTACGGCAGCTTCGACGAGCCCACCGCCTGGGAGTCGCTGCTCAGGGGCTGGCACGTGGACGGCCTGGCCGTCCGCCCCGAGCATCGCATGGTCGGCCACACGGGATTCCTGGTGACGGCGCGCAGGCTCGCGGACGGGGTGACGCCCCCGCCACGGCGCCGCCGGCCCGCCAAGGCCGCCCGCCCGGAGGCCGCCGAACCGGGCACAGAGCCCTGTGACCAGCGCTGAGAGGAACAGATGAGCGGTCAGGGAAGCAGTAACGGGTCTTTGCTGTTCCCGGATCGTAACGGGAGAAAGCCGAACGAGCGCCCGCCGCAGGTTACGGAAGCTTCTCGGATAGGTAGGGTCAAGGGTAAATCGGCTCTCGGGAGGGGGTGAGGGGCATGGCCTCTCGCGACGACAGCGTGCGCGCCGGGCGATATGACGACGAGGTCAAGGTCCTGACCACGCAGATCTCCTTCCTCGAAGAGGAGATCGCCGCTCTGCGCCGCAGGCTTGCGGACTCGCCAAGGCAGACCAGGCTGCTCGAAGAGCGGCTTCGCGAGGCCGAGACGAACCTCGCCAGCGTCACCGGTCAGAACGAACGGCTCGCGGCGACCCTGCGCGAGGCGCGGGACCAGATCGTTGCGCTGAAAGAGGAAGTGGACCGGCTGGCTCAGCCGCCGTCCGGTTTCGGGATCTTCCTGGAAGCCTGCGAGGACGGCAGTGTGGACGTGTTCACCGGCGGCAGGAAGATGCGGGTGAGCGTCAGCCCCGGGATCGACGTCGGCGAGCTCAGGCCCGGCCAGGAGGTCGTGCTGAACGAGGCGCTGAACGTCATCGTGGCCCAGGGTTACGAGACCGTCGGCGAGGTCGTCATGCTCAAGGAGATCCTTGAGGGCGGCGACCGCGCGCTGGTGATATCGCACGCGGACGAGGAGCGCATCGCGCGGCTGGCCGAGCCGCTGCGCAACAGCACGCTGCGCGGCGGCGACTCGCTGCTGCTCGAGCCGCGGTCGGGATACGTGTACGAGCGCATCCCCAAGGCTGAGGTCGAGGAGCTGATCCTGGAAGAGGTGCCGGACATCACCTACTCCGAGATCGGCGGCCTGGCGCCGCAGATCGAGCAGATCCGCGACGCGATCGAGCTGCCCTACCTGCACGCCGACCTGTTCAAGGAGCACCAGCTCAAGCCGCCGAAGGGAGTGCTGCTCTACGGCCCGCCCGGGTGCGGCAAGACGCTGATCGCCAAGGCGGTGGCGAACTCGCTGGCCAAGCAGGTCGCGGCGCGGACGGCCGAGCAGGCCAGCCACGACGGGCAGGCCGCGCCGGGCGTCCCGGCCAAGGAGGGCAAGAGCTTCTTCCTGAACATCAAGGGCCCGGAGCTGCTGAACAAGTACGTCGGCGAGACCGAGCGGCACATCCGGCTGGTGTTCCAGCGGGCCAGGGAGAAGGCCAGCGAGGGCATGCCGGTCATCGTGTTCTTCGACGAGATGGACTCGATCTTCCGCACCCGCGGATCCGGGGTCTCCAGCGACGTGGAGAACACGATCGTGCCCCAGCTGCTGTCGGAGATCGACGGCGTCGAGGGCCTGGAGAACGTCATCGTGATCGGCGCATCGAACCGGGAGGACATGATCGACCCAGCGATCCTGCGCCCCGGGCGGCTCGACGTCAAGATCAAGATTGAGCGGCCGGACGCCGAGGCGGCGAAGGACATCTTCTCCAAGTACGTGGTGGGTGACCTGCCGCTGCACCCCGATGACCTGGCCGAGCACGGCGGCTCCACGGCCGCCACGGTGGACGAGATGATCCAGCGGGTCGTCGAGCGCATGTACGCCGAGAGCGAGGAGAACAGGTTCCTCGAGGTGACGTACGCCAACGGGGACAAGGAGGTCCTGTACTTCAAGGACTTCAACTCCGGCGCGATGATCGAGAACATCGTGGCCCGGGCGAAGAAGATGGCGATCAAGGAGTTCCTGGAGACGGGGCAGAAGGGCATCAGGATCGCCCACCTGCTGGCCGCGTGCGTCGACGAGTTCAGCGAGAACGAGGACCTGCCCAACACCACCAACCCGGACGACTGGGCGCGGATCTCCGGCAAGAAGGGGGAGCGGATCGTCTACATCAGGACGCTGGTTTCCGGCAAGCACGGCACCGAGGCCGGACGGTCCATCGACACCGTGGCCAACACCGGGCAGTACCTGTAGCCGAGGGGCTGCGCGAGCAAAGTGCGGACAGAATGTGCGGCCACGGTTCCGCCTGGGCACGATGGCGTTATGTCGGCACTAGGCTCTGAGCCATGAGCGTGCGGCGGGTCATGGGCACGGAGACCGAGTACGGCATCGCCGTGCCCGGCCAGCCGGGCGCGAACGCGATGGTGACGTCCTCTCAGGTGGTCAACGCCTACCAGGCGGCGAGGTCGGCGCGGGCCCGGCGGGCCCGGTGGGACTTCGAGGAGGAGAACCCGCTGCGCGACGCGAGAGGGTTCGACCTGGCCCGGGACGCTGCCGACTCGGCGCAGCTGACCGACGAGGACCTGGGCCTGGCCAACGTGATCCTCACCAACGGCGCCCGGCTTTACGTCGATCATGCCCACCCGGAGTACTCCGCGCCCGAGTGCACGAACCCGCTCGAGGCCGTCATCTGGGACAAGGCGGGGGAGCGGGTGATGGCGGAAGCGGCGTCGCGGGCGGGATCCATGCCCAGCGGCGCCGCGATCCAGCTGTACAAGAACAACACCGACAATAAGGGCGCATCGTACGGCTGCCACGAGAACTACCTGATGAGCCGCGCCACGCCGTTCGCCGACATCGTCCGGCACCTCACCCCGTTCTTCGTGTCCCGGCAGGTGGTCTGCGGGGCGGGCCGGGTCGGCCGGGGCGCCGACGGCAGGGACGAGGGCTTCCAGATCAGCCAGCGCGCCGACTTCTTCGAGGTCGAGGTCGGCCTGGAGACCACGCTGAAGCGGCCGATCATCAATACCAGGGACGAGCCGCACGCCGACCCGGAGAAGTACCGGCGGCTGCACGTGATCATCGGCGACGCGAACATGAGCGAGATCTCCAGCTACCTCAAGCTGGGGACCACGGCCCTGGTCCTCGCAATGATCGAGGACCGGTTCCTCGGCTCCGACCTCGCGATCGAGTCCCCCGTCGCCGAGCTGCGCGCGATCTCCCACGACCCGAGCTGCAGGCACCTGGTGGCGCTGCGGGACGGCAGGCGGATGACCGCGGTGCAGCTCCAGCTCGAGTACCTGGACCTGGCCAGGAAGTACACCGAAGACCGGTTCGGCACGGACGTGGACGACATGACCAGGGATGTGCTCGACCGCTGGGAGTCGGTGCTCACCAGGCTGGGCGAAGATCCCATGCTGGCGGCGCGGGAGCTGGACTGGGTGACCAAGCTCGAGGTGCTCGAGGGCTACCGGGCCAGGGACGGGCTGGCCTGGACGGACCCGCGGCTGCAGCTTGTTGACCTGCAGTACGCCGACGTCCGGCCGGAGCGCGGCCTCTACAACCGCCTCGTCGCCCGGGGCCGGCTGACCCGGCTGGTGGACGAGCAGGCCGTGACCAGGGCCATCGAGTACCCGCCCGAGGACACCAGGGCCTACTTCCGCGGCCGCTGCCTGCGCAAGTACCCGGACGCGGTGGCCGCGGCGTCCTGGGACTCGGTCATCTTCGACATACCGGGCAGGGAGTCGCTGCAGCGCGTTCCCACGCTGGAACCGCTGCGCGGCACCCGGGCGCACGTCGGCGAGCTGCTCGACCGCTGTGAGACCGCCGGGGAACTGGTCGCGGCGCTCACCGGCCAGGGCTAGAGCGGGGCCATCGCGCCGCCGCCGGGCCGCCGCGCTGTTCTCCGCGCCTCCGGCCGCGACGCACCGCGAGGGGGCCGGCAAGGCAGATCCCGGTTCGGTACCAATGCCGGCCGGCAGGATTGGGCGGGCCGCGCGTGGGCGAGGATACCGTTGAGGCTGCGGGCCCATTCCCGCGGATCACGGAGGTTGCGGCATGGCAACAAAGGACACCGGCGGCCAGCGTCAGGCTCCACGGCGCAGCGAGGAGGAGCAGGAACCCGCGCCGCAGGCAGCCGAGGACGTCAAGGAGCGCCAGGACAAGCTCACCGACGACGTCGATGCGATCCTGGACGAGATCGACGAGGTCCTCGAGGAGAATGCTGAGGAGTTCGTCCGGTCCTACGTCCAGAAGGGCGGCCAATGACGTAAGGCCGTGTTCTCGCGGCGGCCACGGCGGCAGTAGGGTCGCATCTACCAGACGCGTACTAACGGAAGGATCCCCGTGGGCGCTGATTCCTACGGACGGGGGCCCCTCGGGCCGTTCCTGAGCGCAGGGACCTCGTCGTTCACCGACTTCCTCGCCGCCGCGGCCCCCGACCTGCTGCCGCGCGCAGCCGGCCCGGGGGCGGCAGCCGGGAGCACGCCGGGCTCGCTGGCACGCGAGCTGCCGCACGGGACCACGATCGTCGCCGCGGCCTGCGACGGCGGCGTGGTCATGGCGGGCGACCGCCGGGCCACGGCCGGCAACATGATCATGCAGCGGGACATCGACAAGGTGTTCCGCAGCGACGACTTCTCCGCGGTCGGCGTCGCCGGCGTGGCGGGCATCGGGATCGAGCTGGCCAGGCTCTTCCAGGTGGAGCTCGAGCACTACGAGAAGCTCGAGGGCCACGCGCTGTCCCTGGAGGGCAAGGCCAACCGCCTCGCCAGCCTGGTCCGGGGGAACCTCGGCGCCGCGATGCAGGGCCTGGTCGCGGTGCCGCTGTTCTGCGGCTACGACGAGGACACCGGCACCGGGCGGATCTTCAGCTATGACGTGGCAGGCGGCAGGTACGAGGAGCACAGGTTCTACGCGATCGGCTCGGGCTCGGTCTTCGCCCGCGGCGCGCTCAAGAAGCTCTACCGGGACGGCATGCCGGCCGGGGATGCCGTGCTGGCCTGCATGCAGGCCCTCTACGACGCGGCCGACGACGACTCGGCGACCGGCGGCCCGGACGTGACCAGGGGCCTTTACCCGGTGGTGGCGACCATCACGGCCGACGGCTTCGAGCGCCTGGCCGACGATGCCGTCGCGGAGCATGTGCGGGTGGTCATCGAAGGCCGGATGGCCGACCCCGACGGCCCGCTGGCGCCGCTGCGCCAGGCAGGCACCCAGAGCGGGGCCCCCAGCGCGCTGCCCCCGGGCTAGCCACGCCGGCCCGGCCGGACCCCGCGACCACACCAGCAGCACCCGAAGGGAACTCCAGCGGTGACGATGCCGTTCTATGTCTCGCCCGAGCAGGCGATGAAGGACAAGGCGGACTACGCGCGCAAGGCCATCACGCGCATCCGCAGCGGTGTCGTGATCGACTGCGACACCGGCATCCTGTTCATCGCGCCGAACCCGTCCCGTGCGCTGCGCAAGTTCAGCGAGATCTACGACAGGATCGCGTTCGCGGCGGTGGGGCGGTACAACGAGTTCGAGAACCTGCGCAAGGCCGGGGTGCGCTACGCGGACCTGACCGGCTTCGCCTACGACCGGCAGGACGTGACCGCGCGCGGGCTGGCCAATTACTACGCCCAGGTGCTCGGCACGTTCTTCACCGACAGCCCCAAGCCGTACGAGGTGGAGATCGTGGTCGCCGAGGTCGGCAAGACGCAGGACGACGACCAGATCTACCGGATCACCTTCGACGGCTCGGTGGCCGACGAGCGCGGCTTCGTGGTGATGGGCGGCCAGGCCGACCAGGTTGCCGCCGTGCTCAAGGACGCCTACCGGGACGGGATGACGCTGGAGGAGGCGTTCGCCGTCGCCATCGCCGCGCTGGCCAGCCAGGGCAACGGCGACCGCTCGGAGATCACGGCCCCCCAGCTGGAGGTCGCCCTGCTGGACCGGGGCCGGGCGCACCGGATGTTCCGGCGGCTGACCGGCCCCCGCCTGGAGACCCTGCTCACCGGGGCCATCGCCGGCCCCAAGCCGCCGCAGGCGGCGGCCGCGGCGATCGAGGGCGAGCCGGGCGCC
>JASHPR010000746.1 GCA_030038015.1 Streptosporangiaceae bacterium | reverse complement strand
ACCCACCTCCCCGCTGCCCACGGCGGGGTGCGGGCCCCGGCCGTGCCCGGCGGGGTGCCGGCCCGGCCACGCCCAGCGGGGTGCCGGCCCGGCCACTCCCACCCCGGGACCTCACGCAAAGGGTGCAACTGGTCGTCGGTCTCGGCATGCGAGTTCTGCATGCTGCCTGGTGAAGTCGTCCGGGTCGCCGAACGACTCGGCCTCAAACGCGGTCAGGTGGTCGACGTGATCGGGCCGGCCTGCGCCAGACAACGGCCGGAGCAGTGGGTCGGCGGGCACGCTGCCGTAGAAGACATCGATGAAGTGATGCAGGGCGTCATGCCCGCCAGCATGCTCGTGAGTCGGTCTCCATGATTACAGCATTACAAAGCTCTCGGCTGCCCTCAACCGGTGCCGCCGGGCCTCGGCACCGCACAGGGCGGGTCAGGCGGCGCTCGGCTCGGTCAGGTAGGCCGCCCACTGGGGATCGCCGTCGTGGGCGGCGCCGATCAGCCGCCAGTGCGCCCCGCGGGGAACGGCAGGAATGCAGCGCAGGGTCCAGCCCAGCTCGTCGATCAGCCGGTCCGCCTTCTTGTGATTGCACCGCATGCAGGACGCGACGCAGTTCTCCCAGGAATGCGTGCCGCCGCGGCTGCGCGGGATCACGTGATCGATCGTCTCGGCCTTCGTCCCGCAGTACGCGCACAGGTAGTTGTCCCTGCGCATCAGGGCCGCCCTGGTGAGCGGGACCCGGCTGCGGTGCGGGACCCGGATGTGGCGGCGGAGCCTGATCACGGACGGGGCCGCGATCACGACCGAGGCGGAATGCAGCACGGCGCCTCCGGCGTCGTCGTGCACGACCTCTGCCTTCTCGCCGAGTACCAGGCATATGGCGCGGTGCAGGCCAACCGTGGTGAGCGGCTCATACGTGATGTTGAGCAGCAATACTCGACGCACTCCCACCTCCCGGGCAGGTGCGCCGCCGTAGTGTCGGGGCACCCGTGACCAGTGTGATTGCCTGATGGCCGGTCCGCCAACCCCAATAGGGTAACCGGGGGTGGCCGCAGGCCGGGTAAACGCGCCGGCCTGCCCGGCACGCGGCCTGGCCCGGGCGCTTGACCCGCGCCGCCTGGCGCCGCGGCAAGCCGCCGGGGATCAGCCCATATAGTGCAGGCCATGGCGCCAGCCGCTTACCCGCCCGCACGCCGCGACGACATTGCCGAGCACATCCACGGCCACCTCGTCCGGGATCCCTACCGCTGGCTCGAGGATGCCGGCAGCGAGGAGACCAAGGCCTGGCTGGCCGCGCAGGACGCGCTCCTCGCCGGGTTTATGGCCAGGCTCGGCGACCGGCCGGCGCTGGCCGCGCGGATCACCAGCCTGCTGGGCGCGGGCTCGGTCGGCGCCCCCGTGTGGCGCCGGGAACGGCAGTTCTTCACCCGCCGCGCCGCGGGCCAGGAACACGCGGTCCTCTACACCGCCACGGCATCCGGCGGCGAGCGGGCGCTGATCGACCCGACGGCGATCGACGCGACCGGCACCACGACGCTCGACGCCTGGCACCCCGACCACGACGGCCGCTTGCTGGTCTACCAGCTGTCCAAGGGCGGTGACGAGGAGTCGCTGCTGCGGGTCATGGACGTGGCCACCGGCGAGGACATCGACGGGCCCATCGACCGCTGCCGGTACACGGACGTCGCCTGGCTGCCGGGCGGCAAGGCGTTCTACTACAGCCGCAGGCTTCCCCCCGGGGAGGTGCCCGACGGCGAGCAGCAGTATCACCGGCGGGTCTACCTGCACCAGGTGGGCAGCCCGGCCGGGAACGACGTCATGATCTTCGGCGAGGGGCTGGAGAAGACCAGCTACTACTCGCTCTCGGTCAGCAGGGACGGCCGCTGGCTCATCATCGGCGCCGCCGCCGGCACGGCCCCGCGGAACGACCTGTGGATCGCCGACCTGGCCGCGTCACCGGAGTCAGCACCCGACCTGCGCGTGATACAGCAAGGAGTCGATGCCCAGACCGGCGCGCACGCCGGCAGGGATGGGCGCCTTTACCTCTGGACCGACCGGGACGCGCCCCGGGGGAGGCTTGCCGTGACCGATCCCGCCGACCCCGGCCATCTCAACTGGCGTGACCTGATACGTGAGGACCCGGAGGCCGTGCTGGCGGATTTCGCCATCCTGGACGGCCATGAGCTTGACCGGCCGGTCCTGCTCGCCTCCTGGACCAGGCACGCGATCAGCGAGGTCAGCGTGCACGACCTCGCCACCGGGGAACGGACGGGCACCGTCCCGCTGCCCGGCCTCGGCACGGTAGGGGGCCTGAGCGAGCGGCCGGAAGGCGGCCACGAGGCCTGGTTCGGCTACACGGACAACACCACGCCGCCGCTCGTGCTCCGCTACGACGCGGTCAGCGGCGGGACAGAGACGTGGGATCGCGCTCCCGGCGTCGTCGAGGTCCCGGGGGTCTCGACCAGGCAGGTCGACTACCCGTCCAAGGACGGCGTGACGATCCGGATGCTGATCATGTCCGCCAGCGGCGCCCCGCAGGGCCCGCGGCCGGCGATCCTCTACGGGTACGGCGGCTTCGGCGTCAGCATGCGGCCGGGCTATGCCGCGACCATCCTCGCCTGGGTCGAGCGCGGCGGCGTCTACGCCATCGCCGCGCTGCGCGGCGGCGGCGACGAGGGCGAGGACTGGCACCGCGTCGGCATGCGCGCGAGCAAGCAGAAGGTGTTCGACGACTTCCACGCCGCCGCAGAGAAGCTCATCGCCGACGGCTGGACCACGCGGGAGCAGCTGGCGATCTCCGGCGGGTCCAACGGCGGGCTGCTGGTCGGGGCGGCGATCACCCAGCGCCCCGATCTCTACGCCGCGGCGGCGTGCTCCGCCCCGCTGCTGGACATGGCCCGGTACGAGCGGTTCGGCCTGGGCGAGACCTGGAACGACGAATACGGGACCGCTGCCGATGCCGAGCAGCTCGGCTGGCTGCTCTCCTACTCCCCTTACCACCACGTGCGGGACGGGGTCGACTACCCGCCGACGCTGTTCACGATCTTCGACAGCGACACCCGGGTGGACCCGATGCACGCGCGCAAGATGTGCGCCGCGCTGCAGCACGCCACGGCCGCGCGCCGGCAGGACCGGCCGATCCTGCTGCGCCGGGAGCCGGACGTCGGGCACGGGGCACGGGCGATCAGCCGCTCGGCGGCGCTGTCGGCCGACACCCTCGCATTCCTCGGGTTCTTCACCGGCCTGACCCGGTAGCGCCCCGCCCTGTGCCGGCGAGCGTGCTCAGGGCGGCCGTGCGCCTGCCTGCTGCCGTTTCCCGATGCCTCTGCGGGAGTCCGCCGATCAACGCCGGGTGTAATGCTCAAGGAGCCCGCTCGGGGCTCCCCCGTTCCTGTATCCGCGTAGGGTGCTGCACGGGCAGGAGGTACCAGGATGGGCAACCCGCCACCGCAGGCAGGCCGTCCCGGGCAGTCAGGCCCGTCTGCGGAAGAGCCGGACCAGAGCCTGCTGCCAGCAGGCGGTTCGCGCGGATCGAGCCGCCGCCGTCCTGGCCATCCCGGCCTCGGCCAGCTGCGCCACCTGCTTGGGATCCTGGGCCCTGGGCTGATCACAGGGGCCGCAGACGACGATCCCTCCGGGATCGCCACCTACTCGCAAACTGGCGCGCAATTCGGCTACGGCCAGCTGTGGACGGCCCTGTGGATGCTGCCCCTGGTGACCGGGGTACAGGAGGCCTGCGGCCGGATCGGCAACATCACCGGCCAAGGCCTGGCCCGCAACATCAAGGACCACTACAGCCTGCGCACCCTGCGCATCGTGGTGGTGCTGCTGGCGGCCGCGAACCTGATCAACATCGGCGCGGACATCGGGGCCCTCGGTGCGGCGGCGGCGCTGATCATCCACGTACCCGAGACCCTCCTGATGATCATCTTCACCGTGCTGATCCTCACGCTGGAGATAGTCGTCAGCTACCGCCGCTACGCCAAGTGGCTGAAGTGGCTGACCGCGTCGCTGCTGGCCTACCCGATCACCGCCTTCCTGGTGCACGAGCCGTGGGCCACGATACTGCGGGCCACGTTCGTCCCGCACATCGAGTTCTCGGCCGCCTTCTTCTACGTCATCACCGGGGTCATCGGCACCACGATCAGCCCGTACATGTTTTTCTGGCAGACCTCCGAGGAAGTCGAGGAGAACCTCGGGCGCACGACCCGGCGCTCGCTGCGGGACCTGCGCACCGACAACACGATCGGGATGTTCCTCTCCCAGGCCACCACCTGGTTCATCATTATCGTCGCGGCCACCGTGCTGCACACCGCGCACGTCACCACCATCAACACCGCCGCCGACGCGGCCCGGGCGCTGGAGCCGCTGGTCAGGACGTTCCCGCACTCCGGGGAGATCGCCCAGGGGCTGTTCGCCCTCGGCGTCGTCTCCCTCGGCATGCTCGCCATCCCAGTGCTGGCCGGGTCCACCTCGTACGCGCTGAGCGAGGCCCGGGGGAAGCGGGAGGGCCTGAGCCTTACTGCCAGGCAGGGCCGGTACTTCTACGGCGTCATCGCCGCCTCGATGCTGATCGGCCTGGGCCTCAACTTCCTCGGCGTCAACCCGATCCGCTTCCTGGTGTTCGCCGCTGTGTTCAACGGCGTGGCCGCCGTCCCGCTCATCTGGTTCATCGACCGCATCGCGGCGAACCGCAGGGCGATGGGCGACGCCGTGAGCAGCTGGCTGCCGCGAACCGTGCTGCTAGTCACTTTCCTGGGCATGGCTGGCGCCGTGGTCGCCATGGCCATCTCCTTCGTTAAGGGGTGACCCGGCCGGGCTGCCGATGCGGGGCCGCCGAGCGCATCCGGCGCGGCCACCGCCCTTGTCCCGCCGGGCGCGGGCGCCCGGTGAGGCGGCAGGACGTACCCTGGGTCTCGTCATGAACGAGTCAGCGGGGATGAGCTTCTACGAGGCCGTGGGCGGCGAGGAGACGTTCCGCCGCCTGGTCAGCAGGTTCTACCAGGAGGTCGCCAAGGACCCGCAGCTCCGGGCCGTCTACCCGAGCCGGGACCTCGGCCCGGCCGAGGAGCACCTGCGGCTGTTCCTGATCCAGTACTGGGGCGGGCCCGGCACCTACAGCGAGCGGCGCGGCCACCCGAGGCTGCGGATGCGGCACGCGAGGTTCGCGATCGGCGAGGCCGAGCGCGACGCCTGGCTGCGGCACATGCGCACCGCGCTGGACGAGCTGGGCCTGGACGAGGCGCTGGACGCGCAGCTCTGGGACTACCTGGTGATGGCGGCGCACAGCCTGGTCAACCAGCCAGCCCAGCCGCACGGCCCGGACCTGGGCCTGACCCCCGCCTGACCCCGCCCGCGAGACCGCGGCCGGCCTCCGCCGGAGGCGGCCGCGGCCGGGCTCAGCCGGCCGCGGTCACCAGCGCGGCCAGCCCGGGTCAGCCCCGGGTCAGCTTGCGGTAGGTGACCCGGTGCGGGCGTGCCGCTTCGGCACCGAGGCGGTCGACCTTGTTCTTCTCGTAGGCCTCGAAGTTGCCCTCGAACCAGAACCAGTTCGACCCCCCTTCCCAGGCCAGGATGTGGGTGGCGATCCGGTCGAGGAACCAGCGGTCGTGGCTGGTGATCAGCGCGCAGCCGGGGAACTCGAGCAGCGCGTTCTCCAGGGACGACAGGGTCTCCACGTCCAGGTCGTTGGCGGGCTCGTCGAGCAGGAGCAGGTTGCCGCCCTGCTTCAGGGTGAGCGCCAGGTTCACCCGGCCACGCTCACCGCCGGACATGAGCCCGGCCGGCTTCTGCTGGTCGGGCCCCTTGAAGCCGAACGCGGCCACGTAGGCCCGGCTGGGGATCTCCGTCTTGCCGGCCCTGATGTAGCTCTCGCCCCCGGACACGACCTCCCAGACGGTCTTGTTCGGGTCGATCCCGGAGCGCAGCTGGTCCACGTAGGCGATCCGGACCGTCTCGCCGATCTTGATCGAGCCGCTGTCCGGCTGCTCGTCGCCCACGATCATCTTGAACAGCGTGGTCTTGCCCACCCCGTTCGGGCCGATGACGCCCACGATGCCGTTCGGCGGCAGGCTGAAGCTCAGCCCCTCGATCAGCATCCGGTCGCCAAAGCCCTTGGACAGGTCGCTGACCTCGACGACCTGGCTGCCCAGGCGCGGCCCCGGCGGGATCTGGATCTCCTCGAAGTCCAGCTTGCGGTTGGCGTCGGCCTCGGCGGCCATCTCCTCGTACCGCTGCAGCCGGGCCCGGCTCTTCGCCTGGCGGGCGCGGGGGCTGGAGCGGACCCACTCCAGCTCCTCCTCCAGCCGCTTGCGGCGCTTGGCGTCCTTCTGGCCCTCGATCTTGAGCCGCGCCGCCTTGGTCTCCAGGTAGGTGGAGTAGTTCCCCTCGTACGGGTAGGCGCGTCCCCGGTCAAGCTCCAGGATCCAGCCGGCCACGTTGTCCAGGAAGTACCGGTCGTGCGTGACGGCCACGACGGTGCCTGGGTACTTCTCCAGGTGCTGCTCCAGCCACTGCACGCTCTCGGCGTCCAGGTGGTTCGTCGGCTCGTCGAGCAGCAGCAGGTCCGGCTGCTGCAGCAGCAGCTTGCACAGCGCGACCCTGCGGCGCTCGCCGCCGGACAGGACGCTGACGCCGGCGTCCGGCGGCGGGCAGCGCAGGGCGTCCATCGCCTGCTCAAGCTGGCTGTCCAGGTCCCAGGCTTCCCGGTGGTCAAGCTGCTCCTGCAGCTTGCCCATCTCCTCGAGCAGGGCATCGGAGTAGTCCGTCGCCATCTGCTCGGCGATCTCGTTGTACCGCTGCAGCAGCGCCTTGGTCCCGGCGACGCCGTCCTCCACGTTGCCGAGGACCGTCTTGGTCTCGTCCAGCTCGGGCTCCTGCTCCAGCATGCCCACCGTGAAACCCGGCATCAGCCGCGCGTCACCGTTTGATGGCTGCTCTTTCCCCGCCATCATCCGCAGCAAGGTCGATTTCCCCGTGCCGTTGGGCCCGACGACACCGATCTTCGCGCCGGGCAGGAAGGCAAGGGTGACATCGTCAAGCACCACCTTCTCGCCGTACGACTTCCGGGCAGCGCGCATCTGAAAAATGAACTCGGGCATGTGTTCAGCCTACGGCCAGCCAGCACACGGTCACGACAGACTCGCGACGCTGCCCGCATCGCGGGCCGGCGCCTCGATCGCGGTGTCGTCGAAGACGTCTTCGCCGACGGGCCCGGGTCCCGCGGGGGCCAGCTCGCCGTCCCCGTCGGGGACCAGCCCGGCGTCGCCGTAGGGGGCCAGCTCGCCGTCCCCGTCGGGGACCAGCCCGGCGTCGCCGTAGGGGACCGGCCCGGCGTCGCCGTAGGGGACCAGCCCGCCGTCCCCGTCGGGGACCAGCCCGAGGCCGGCCAGGGCCGCGTCCTCGCCCGCCGGCCCACCGCCGTTCACCCCGGCGGGGGCGTCCTCGGCCGGCCTGCCGGGCTTGTCCCAGACCCGCCGGAATCCGGCCACGCCGCGGTTCAGGTCGTGCCCGAGCGCGTTCGCGTCCACGTCCACGGAGATCCGGCGCTGCCCGTCCTTGCCGACGAACGGGCGGACGTCCAGCCGCCCCCGGAGCAGCACAGGATCGCCCTTGCGCAGGCACGTGGCGAGGTTGTCGGCGAGCCTGCGCCAGCAGGTCACGCGGACGAAGGACGTGTTGCCGTCCACCCACTCGCCCGTGGACGGATCCCTGCGCCTGGTGGTCCAGGCCACCCGCATGGTCAGCTTCGGGATGCCGTTGCGGAGCATCACGTAGCTGGGCTCACTGGCCACGTAGCCCACGACGCTCACTTGCGCCTCATTGAACATCGAAATCCTCCTCAAAGCTCTGTGCGGCCGGCCCGGATCGCGCCTGGCACGCCGCGGCACCGGCCGCCGGAATGCTCACCACCGTCGCCGGCCCGGCCGCCCGGGGCACCTGCCAAACCCTGCCCTGTGGACAGCGCCCGCCGGGCCGCCCCGCCTGTGGATGACGGGCCGCAGGCCGCCCGCCCGGTGTGAGAAAATGCGCCCCTTCGCCGGCCGGGCGTCAGGCCGCCACCAGCTCCGAGGGCTCGGCGATCACGTCCACCAGCGCGCCGTTCCGCATGACCGTGATCGGCAGCGGCTTCCCGATCGCCTCGCTGAACATCAGCCGCTGCAGGTCCTGCGCCTTCTGCACCGGCTGCCCGCCCGCGCTGATCAGCAGGTCTCCCGCGCGCAGGCCGGCCCGTGCGGCAGGGCCGTCCGGCACGACCTCGGCCACCCGCAGCCCGCTGCGCCGGGCGAACCGCTCCTGCAGCGCGGCAGGCAGCGGCTCGGGCACGCTGACGATGCCGAGGTAGGCCCGGCGCACCCGGCCGTCCTGCATCAGCGCGGAGATGATCCGCCGGGTGGTGGCGTTCACCGGGACCGCCAGGCCCAGGCCCACCCCGGCGACAGCGGTGTTGATCCCCACCACGCGGGAGCGGGCGTCGGCCAGCGCGCCGCCCGAGTTGCCCGGGTTCAGCGCGGCATCGGTCTGGATCACGTCCTCGACCAGCCGCGCGGCCGACCCGCTGCGGGTCGGCAGGGACCGCCCGACCGCGCTCACCACGCCGGCGGTCACCGATCCCGCCAGGCCGAGCGGGCTGCCCACGGCCACCACGAGCTGCCCGACGACCAGATTGTCCGCCTCGCCAAGCTCCGCCGGCGGCGGCGTAGGCCCGGCGGCGCGCACCACCGCGAGGTCCGACAGCGGGTCGGACCCCACGACGGTGAACGGCGCGCTCGTGCCGTCGGAGAACAGCGCGGTCCCGCCCTGGCCGCGCCCCACGACATGGGCATTGGTCAGCAGGAACCCATCCCCGGTGAAGACGACGGCCGAGCCGAGGCTCTCCCCGCCGCGGCCGCCGCCCCGCTGGGGCACGCGCAGGCTGGCGACCCGGGGCGTAAGCTCGGCGGCGACGCCGGAAACGATGCGCGAGTAAGAATCCAGCTCGTGATCAGACTCCATCTCGCCCTCCCGTCCTGAAGACCGGTCAATTACAACATTACATCTGAACGGTTCGTTCCCGGCACGGCCGCTTCGGCCCGGCGGGCCAAGCGCCGGGCGGGCTCCCCGCTCCGCGCTGCGGCGCCGGCGGCCCGGGGGCCC
>JASHPR010000745.1 GCA_030038015.1 Streptosporangiaceae bacterium | reverse complement strand
CCGGGGCGCGGCGCGGCGCGGCGGGCCGCCCGGATCGCCGGGTCGGCGAGGTCGGCCCGCGAGTCCTGGTACACGTCGGGCTCGAGGTAGATCAGCTCGGCGATCGGCACGCTGGCCCGGATCCTGCGTTCCGCCGCGTCGATGCCCGCGGCGACCGCCGCGGCCGTCTGCTCGCGGCTTACCGCGATCTTGGCCGCCACCAGGAGGGTCTCCGGGCCAAGGTGCAGGGTCCGCAGGTGGATGACCCGCTCCACCTCGGGGCCGTCCTCGACGGCCGCGACGATCGCCCGCTCCACGTCTGCGGTGGCCGACTCCCCGATGAGCAGGCTCTTCATCTCGACCGCGAGGATCACGGCCACGAAGCCGAGCAGGATGCCGATGCCGAGGGAGCCGGCCCCGTCCCAGCGGTCGTCATGGGTGACCCAGGTCAGGACCACGCCCAGGAGAGCGAGCAGGAGCCCGGTGAGCGCGGCCGAGTCCTCCAGCAGGACCGCGGGCACCTCGGGCGCCTTGGCGCGGCGGATGAACGTGACCATGCGGTGCCAGGCGCCCGGGCCGCCCGCCTGATGCGACTCCATGATCGCGGTGCGGAACGAGAACCCCTCGAGGACTGCCGCGATGGCGAGCACCGCCAGGGCCACCACGGGCGAGGTGAGCCGCCCGGGATGCGCTATCCGGTCCACGCCCTCGTACACGGAGAACGCCGCGCCCACGGTGAACAGCACCACCGCCACGATGAAGCCGTAGAAGTAGCGTTCCGAGCCGTAGCCGAACTGGTGTTCCTCGGTCTCGTCGCGCAGCGCCCGGCTCCGGCCGATGAGCAGCAGCGCCTGGTTGCCGGAGTCCGCCACGGAATGGACGGACTCCGCCAGCATCGAGGCGGACCCGGTGATCACGAACGCGGCGAACTTCGTCGCGGCGATGCCCAGGTTGGCCCCGAACGCCGCGAGGACCGCCCTCTTGCCTGAGCCGTGCGCCGGCTCCTTCCCCCCGGCGGTCCCAGCCCCCGGCTTCTCCGGCCCACCGCCCGCGGGAGCCTGCCCGGCGCTCATGACGCCCCGGCCGCCCGCGGCGCCCGGTCTACCGCCGGCGCCCTCCCGCCGCGGCTAGCCGGCGGCAGGGTCGCGCGCCTCGTCGACGAGCATGACCGGGATATCGTCGCGCACGGGGTAGGCGAGGCCGCAGTCCGCACCGGTGCAGACAAGCTCGCTGGCCTCCTCGTCGGCGCGCACCGGAGCGTGGCACTTCGGGCAGGCCAGGATCTCCAGCAGCCAGTCATCGATCTTCACTGCATCTCCTATGGCGTCGCAGCCCGGCGCATGGTGCCCGGCCTAGTCCGCATCACCGCGCACGATACGCAGGACCTGATCGCGGATGCCGGTCAGGGTGGCCTCGTCCGCCGCCTCGACGTTGAGCCTGAGCAGCGGCTCGGTGTTCGACGGGCGCAGGTTGAACCACCAGCCGCCGCATCCCACGGTGAGCCCGTCGAGGTCGTCCATGGCGACGCCGGGGCGGCCGGCGAACGCCGCGCGGACCCGCCCGGTCGCGGCCCGCTGGTCGGCGACCTCGCTGTTGATCTCGCCGGACGCCTTGTACCTGGCGTACTCCGACAGCAACGACGACAGCGGCCCGTCCTGGGATCCCAGGGCGGCCAGCACATGCAGGGCGGCGAGCATGCCCGAGTCGGCGAACCAGAAGTCCCGGAAGTAGAAATGCCCGGAATGCTCGCCCCCGAAGATCGCTTCGGTGGCGGCCATCTCCGCCTTGATGAACGAGTGGCCCACCCGGGTGCGCACCGGGGTGCCGCCGTGGGCGGACACGATCTCGGGGACCGCCCGCGAGGTGATCAGGTTGTGGATGATGGTCGCGCCAGGCTCCCTGGCGAGCTCCCGGACGGCGATCAGCGCGGTCAGCACCGAGGGCGAGACGATCTCCCCATGCTCGTCGACCACGAAGCACCGGTCGGCGTCGCCGTCGAATGCGAGCCCGATGTCGGCGCCGGAACTGACGACCGCCTGCTGCAGGTCGGCCACGTTAGCCGGGTCGATCGGGTTCGCCTCATGATGCGGGAACGTGCCGTCGAGTTCGAAGTAGAGCGGGACAAGGCTGATGGGCAGGCCCTCGAACACCTTGGGCACGGTGTGGCCCGCCATGCCGTTCCCCGCGTCCACGGCGACGGTCAGCGGGCGGATGCCGGAGAGGTCCACGAGGGTCTTGAGGTACGCCGCGTACCCGGACAGCAGATCGTGGGCTTTGAAGGTCCCCCGGGCGCCCCCGGCGGCCGGCACGCCGGCCTCCGCCATCGTGCGCAGCTCCGCCAGCCCGCTCTGCTCGCCCACAGGCCGCGCCCCGGCCCGGCAGAGCTTGATCCCGTTGTACTTGGCCGGGTTGTGGCTGGCGGTGATCATCGCACCGGGGACGCCGAGGCTGCCGCTCGCGTAGTAGAGCATGTCCGTCGAGCCGAGCCCGCCGCACAGCACGTCGGCCCCCTGGGAGGCCACGCCGTGGCCGAATGCCTCCGCCAGCGGTGCCGATGAGGTGCGCATGTCGTGCACCGTCACCACCGCCTGGGCGCCGGTCAGCCGGGCGAAGGCCGCGCCCACGGCCTCCGCGACGCTCTCATCGAGCTCGTCGGGCACCGTGCCCCGGATGTCATATGCCTTGAAAATCTTCGCGTACTCGGCCACTGAGGCTTGCCTCCCGCACACTGGCGGACCGGTCGCGACGCGTCCGCCGCGATAGACGGAATCCGAGCCTACCGGGCGGGCAGCTTACCGGAGCCGTCCGGTGTCCTGGGGCGAGGAGCGCAGCACCCGAAGATGCCCGCGCCGCCCGACCTCGACGCCCTGGCCGACCGGCTCACCGGCGGCGCGCGGTGCCGTCGCCTGCATGACCGCGTTGGCCAGGGCTTCCAGGTCGTCCACGGGCTCCTCGGCCGGGCCGTCGGGCAGGCGGACCACCTCCCAGCCGATGGGCACGGTCATCCGGTCGGCGTGCGCGGCGCACAGGTCATAGCAGTGCGGTTCGACGTAGGCGGCGAGCGGGCCGAGAACAGCCGTGGAGTCGCGGTAGACGTAGGTGAGCGTGTGCACGGCGAACTGCTTGCACGCTGGCCGGCTGCAGCGACGGTTACTCAACGGCCCGCCTCCCTCACGACCGTGCCGACGGCGGGCGAGCGCGCCCCGCGGCAGGCAGGCTCGCGTAGATCGCTCACAACGGCTGACGGTATCGATCCGAGGGCAGTAACGCCATCACCCGGGGCACTCTGCGCGATCGTGTCTCCGGTGCCTCCGCTTGCCCGCCGGCCCGGATACGCTCGGTGACTGTGAATGATGGCGGCGACCGTCCACGGCCAGCGCGGATCAGGCGGCGGGACTCCCGGGGCAGGGGCCTGCGCGGCCCGCTCACCCCGCAGGATGTGCCGCTCTACCGCAGCCGCGCGCAGCGCTTCGATGACCTGGTGCTCGATGCCGTCGCCCAGCTTGAGCCACGCTGGGAGGCCGAGCTGGCAAGCGTGGAGTTCGCGGTCGAGGAGATCCCGCCGGAGGACCTTCCCGATGATGAGCCCGAGCCCGTGCCGCTCGCCAGGCTCGATCCCGCCGTGCCCGCCGCGGCCGATCTGCGCCGCGCCGCCAGGCCTGCCCGGATCGTGCTCTACCGGCGGCCGCTCATGGCCCGCGCCGACGACGAGGAGGACCTCGGCGAGCTGGTCCTCGACGTGGTGGTCGAGGAGTTCGCGCGGCTGCTCGGCCTCGACCCGCAGGCGGTCGATCCCGGCTATCCCGGCGACGAGTAGCCGGCGGCAGGGTCAGGGCAGGGCCGTGGTCACCGAGTCGTGCACCGCAGGCAGCGGCACCCAGGTCAGCGCGCTCGTCACGGGCAGGATGGACTGGATCGCGCCGTCCGCGCTGACCACCCGCCCGGCGTAGACCGGCCCGGAGCCGGCCAGCGGGGTGATCACGACCGCGAACGGAGCCGGCCGGCCCGCCTGCCTGGGCACCGGGAGCGTGACCACGGCGGTGTGGCCCGCGCCCAGCTGCACCGTGCCGAACGTCACGCCGGCCTGCCCGGCGGCCGTCAGCTCGGCGAGCCCGACGCGCGCCGCGCCCTGCGGGGCCGACAGGATGAGCTGGGACGAGCCGCCCGAGCTGTCCGGGTTGCCGGCGATCACGCCCTGCTCCTGCACCGGGGCGGCGGCGGCGGTGAAGACACCCGGTGCCCCGGCCGCGCCGCCCGGCACGCTCATGGAGGCGGTCACCGGCGCCGTCGACGAGATCACGATCGCGGCGGGAATCCCGCCGAGCGCCGGCAGCGCCACGCCGACCGCCGAGCCGCCGGGAAGATCGATGCCGTTGCCGCCGGTCGGCTGGTACGACCCCCTCGCGGTGACCGCCGTCACCTTGATCTGGGCGTTGCCCGAGCCCGGCACCGCGATGTAGAGCTCCGGCCCGCCCGGCGTCCCCGGCAGCCCGGGCAGCACCTGGGTGGTCGCGGGCGGCTGCGCGGACGGCAGCCAGGCCCCGGGCTCGCTGCTGCCCGATGTCTCGAGGACAGCGGCGGCCACCCGCCCGACGCTGGTGGTCACGTTCAGGGCGACCACCCGCGACCCGTTCACGAGCTTGGCCAGGGACTGGACCACGAGCCCGTGCGGAGGGACTTCGATCCCCGCGTCCGAGCTGCCGATGAGCGGGCCGCTGTCGGTCAGGACCCCGACCGTGGCGTCGGCTGCCTCGCTGTCGGTGTTCATCAGGTAGAGCTGGATGTCGGCCGCCGATTTCTGCCCGGGGCCGACGAACCACAGGTCGGTTCCCGGGCCCTGGCACTGCGCAATCGCCAGCCCGCCAGAGCTCGCCTGCTCGGCCTCGAGCCCCTGCGCCATCGCGCCGCTGGCCTGGATCATCACGCCGCCCCTGGCCGGGCCCGTCGGCACGCCGGCGGCGGTCGCGGCGGTGGACTGCTGGGCAAGGCCACGGGCCAGAGCGGGGGCCGGGGACACGCTCACCAGCGACAGGCGGCCTGGCTGGGTGAGAACGTGCAGCGGGGCCGGCGATGCCGCGCTGCCGGCCGGCGTCAGGCGGGTCACCTCCGCCCGGCCGGTGCCCGACGATGCGGCGGCCAGCGCAAGGCCCGCGGCCGTGGCACCGCTCGAACCCGGCGCCGGGCAGGCCACGACCACGCTGGACACGGCGGCTCGGCCGGGGGCAGGCGCGTGCGCTCTGGCCGCAACGGCGGCGGGATGGCTGACGCTGGCGAGCCCGAATTCCGCCGCCAGGGCCGTGACCACCAGCAGCGCCAGCAGGTACTTGTTCGCGACGAAACGCCTCACCAGGCGTCCCCTCCGGAATCCCTCACCAGGCGTCCCCTCCGGCATCGCGGTCGGCCGGCCATCCACCCGCCCCGTCGTCATCCCGCCCATGCCGGCGGTGACGGCTGCCGCCGGCAGGCGGCAGCGGGTCGAGCACGTCGCCGGGACCGCCCGCCCACGCGGATGGTTCCGCCGCCAGCCATTCCTCCTGGTCCCCGGGGGGCCATCGCCCGGCCTGGCCAGGCGGTGGCCACGTGCCCGACGGCGATCTGGGGGCGGGCGCGGGTGGCGGCCCGATGGGCTCATCCTCCGGCCACTGCGCGGGCCCCGCCGACGGCCAGCCCGCTGACCCGCCCGGCGGCTCATCCAGCCGCCAGCCCGCCGGCGCACCCGACGCCCAGCCCAGGCGGTTATCCGGCGCCCAGCCCGCGCCGCTGCCCGCAGGCTCACCCGGCGCCCAGCCCGCACCGGAACCCGCGGGCTCACCCGACGGCCAGCCGGCGCGGTTGTCAGACGGCCAGCCGGCGCGGTTGTCGGACGGCCAGCCCGAGGCCGTCCC
>JASHPR010000076.1 GCA_030038015.1 Streptosporangiaceae bacterium | reverse complement strand
CGGCCAGGCTGTGGGCGGGCGACCCGGACGGGGCAGGCCACCACCTGGAGGCCGCCCGGCGGGCTCTGGGCCGCTGCGCGCAGCCGGCGCGCCGCACCATCGAGCCGTGGCTGGCGGCGCTGCGGGTGATGCAGGCGGCGAGCCTGGCGGCTGCCGATCCTGGCCTTCTGGCAAAGAGCTGGACCATGGCCGAGCAGGCGCAGGCCACTGCGGGCAGCCAGCCGGAGCACCGGGCGCTCGGGCTCCTCTGGTTCGCGCTCGGCACGGCCAGGCTGCGCCGCTGGGAGATCCTTGAGGCTCGCTACGCGCTGAACCACGCGTGCCGCCAGCTCACCGCGGGCGACCTCGTCGAGCTCTACGTCAGGGTTCGCGGCTGGCAGGCGCTCGCCGAGGCCTGGCACGGTGACCTGACCGCCGCGGAGAAGGCCCTGGGCGAGGCCGCGGACGTCAGCCTCGCCCGTGACCAGGGATCCTCCTGCCTGGCCGTGCTGGCGGCAGCGCAGGTGAGCCTGGCGCGCGACGACCTGGCGGGAGTGCGCAAGCTGCTGGACGACGACGAGTCCTGCGTGGCGGGCAGGAACCAGCTTCCCGGCGAGCCGCAGCTCAGCGTCATGGCCGGGCTGATCCGCATCCGCACCGCGCTGGCCGACGGCGACGCCGCCGGGGCCCGTGCCCTGGTGCTGCGGCTGCGCGACACCAGCGCGCAGGGCGACCAGGAGCTCGGCTGGGTGCTGACCATGCTGGACTGCGAGATCGCGCTGCGCGCCGGTGACATCGAACGGGCGACGGGGACGATGGAAGCGGAGGCCGACGGCCCGAACCGCGCCCGGGCGCAGAACCTGCTCATGCTCGGCAAGCTGCGGCTGTCCCAGGGGGATTTCTCCGGCGCGCTCGAGGCAGCGGGGCCGGTGGTTGACGGCACCGCCGAGGAGGTGACGCTCCAGGTCAAGCTGGCGTCGCTGCTGGTGGCCGCGGTCGCGAACCGGCGGATGGGGCTGACCGGCGCCGCTGCCGAGCTGCTGGAGCAGGCGCTGGCCCTGGCCGAGCCGGACGACGCGTGCCGGCCGTTCCTCGACGCCGGGCAGGCCGTGCGGTCGGCGATCACCGTGCTGGTGCCGCCGACCAGCCGCTGCGCGGGCTTCGCCGGCCGGATACTGGAGCGCTTCGACACCCAGCTGCCGCACGCCGACGGCAGGGAGGTGGCCGAGGTGCTGCTGACCGACAGCGAGCTGGCGGTGCTGCGGTTCCTGCCGTCGCACCTGACCAATCAGGAGATCGCCGAGGCGCTGTTCCTGTCGATCAACACGGTCAAGACGCACCTGCGCTCGGCGTACCGGAAGCTCGGCGTGACCTCACGCCGAGCGGCCATAGCCCGGGCCCGCCGCCTCGACCTGCTGTAACCCGCCGGCTGCCGCAGGCCCTCCCCGGCCTGGGTCAGCCAGCATTTCCCCCGTTCGGCAGGGATACAGAGGACATAACGGCGGCCACGGTGGCTCAGCCACAGGAAAAGAGCATGAGCCAGGCGGGCGGCAGACCTGGTGCCGGGCGCTGTCGCGCGCCCGGCACCTCCCATGATGGGTGCGCGGCCAGCCTCGATCGCCACCCGTGCCGGGTGAACGGCCCCCCGGCTGCCCTAGACTTGGCGCGCAAAGCCGTGCGTGCCCAGTAGCTGTGCGTGACCACCTGTGCCCGGGATCCGGCATGATGCGCCCGGGCGGGGAGCCGAGGAGTGACCCCGTCGTGAAGATCGACGTCGAAGAGCTGAGCCCGACCCGCGTCAGGCTCACCATCGAGGTTCCGTTCGATGAGCTGAAGCCGAGCGTGGACCGCGCCTACCGCGAGGTCGCCCGCCAGGTCCGGGTCCCTGGCTTCCGGCCGGGGCGGGTGCCACCGCGCGTCATCGACCAGCGGTTCGGCCGCGGCGCCGTGCTGGAGCAGGCGGTGCAGGACGCCGTGCCGCAGCTCTACGGCAAGGCGCTGGAAGAGAACGACGTGTACGCGCTCGGCCAGCCCGCCGTGGAGATCACCAAGCTCGACGACGGGAAGGAGCTGGCGTTCACCGCCGAGGTCGACGTCCGGCCCAAGTTCGACATCCCCGACATTGAGGGAATGCCGGTCACGGTGGACGACGCCGATGTCACTCCGGACCAGGTTGAGGAGTACATCGGCGCGCTGCGGGAGCGGTTCGCCTCGCTCAAGGGCGCCGACCGGCCGGCGGCCGCCGGCGACTTCGTCTCCATCGACCTGTCGGCTGAGGTGGACGGGCAGCCGGTCGAGGACGCCCAGGTGAGCGGCTACTCCTACGAGGTCGGCAGCGGGGGGATGCTGGAGGGCCTCGACGAGGCGCTGACCGGGATGTCGGTCGACGAGAGCAAGACGTTCTCCGCCGTGCTGGCCGGCGGCCAGCACGAGGGCCAGACCGCCGACGTGACCGTGAAGGTCAACAGCGTCAAGGTCAAGGAGCTCCCGGAGCTGGACGACAACTTCGCCCAGTCAGCCAGCGAGTTCGACACCCTCGGCGAGCTGCGCGCGACCACCAGGGCGCAGCTCGAGCGGATGCGCCGGGCCGCGCAGGCCGGGCAGGCCAGGGAGCGGGCGCTCGACGCGCTGCTGGCCAGGATCGACATCCCGCTGCCCGAGGACCTGATCGAGCGTGAGGTCGCCAGCCGCAGGCAGGCGCTGACCGACCGGCTGGAGCGACAGGGCAACACCCTGGGCGAGTACCTCGAGGCGACCAGCCAGTCGGCGGAGCAGCTCGACGAGCAGTTCGCCGCCGATGCCCGCCGCAGCGCCAAGGCCGGGTTCGTGCTGGACAAGCTGGCCACCCAGGAAGAGCTCAGCGTGGGCCAGGAGGAGCTGGCCGCTTACGTGACCGAGCAGGCCTACCGGATGGGCGTCCCGCCCGACCGCCTGGCCAAGGACCTGTCCGAGCGCGGCCAGTTCGCCGCGGCAGCCGCCGACGTGCTCCGGGGCAAGGCGCTCACGCTGCTGGCCGAGCGGGCGGCGGTCACCGACGAGTCGGGTCGGCCGGTCGACATCAAGGCCGCGGAGGGCGCCGCCGAGGCCGCGGAGGGCGCCGCCGAGGCCGGGGAGGCGTCAGCGGGCGGCGAGCCCGAGGACGGCGGGACCGGCGACGCCGAGGCGGCGGGCGGCGAGCCCGAGGACGGCGAGGCGGGGGACGCCGAGGCTGCGGGCGGCGCAGCCGGAACCCTAGCCGACGAGGCGGAATAGCCCGCCGGCCGCGCGTTGCGGAAGCCTGCGCCCAGAGCGAACAGGACGCGGCCGCGGACTTCCCAGTCCCGGCCGCAGGTTATGGTCACTGACAACGACCTTGGCGCAGCCGAGCAATCATAGAAAGCGAAAGCGAGGAGGGCACCGTGATCACGCCCGGCCCTGACGAGCCGCTGGCATCCGTGTTGGCGCGCGCAGCGGAGGCTCCGGCCATCCCCCTGGGTGACCAGCTGTTCCAGCGGCTGCTGCGGCATCGGATCATCTTCCTCGGCCAGCAGGTCGACGACGACCTGGCGAACCGCATCTGCGCGGAGCTCATCCTGCTCGCGGCGGAAGACGACAAGCGCGACATCAGCCTCTACATCAACTCCCCTGGCGGCTCGGTCACCGCCGGCATGGCCATCTATGACGTCATGCAGTACGTGCCGAACGACGTCGCCACCTACGCGATGGGCATGGCCGCCTCCATGGGCCAGTTCCTGCTCTGCGCCGGCGCCCATGGCAAGCGCTACGCGATGCCGCACGCGTCGATCCTGATGCACCAGCCGCACGGCGGGATCGGCGGCACGGCCACCGACATCAGGATCCAGGCCGAGCAGATCCTGTACCTCAAGCGGATGCTGGCCGAGCGGATCGCCATGCACACCGGCCAGACCGTCGAGCAGATCGAGATCGACTCCGATCGCGACCGCTGGTTCACCGCGGACGAGGCCAAGGACTACGGGTTCGTGGACAAGGTGATCCGCAGCGCCAGCGAGGTCCCGACGGAAGGCCCGGTCTCTTGAACCCGCGACCGGGAGCGGAGGAGCTGACAGTGATGGCAGGCAGGGGCAGCGCCGAAGGGCTGTGGCGGCCGGCCGAATCCAGGTACGTGCTGCCGTCGTTCGTGGAGCGCACGTCGTACGGGATCAAGGAGATGAACCCGTACAACAAGCTCTTCGAGGAGCGGATCATCTTCCTGGGGGTGCAGATCGACGATGCGTCGGCCAACGACGTGATGGCCCAGCTGATCACGCTGGAGTCGATCGACCCGGATCGCGACGTCCTGATGTACATCAACTCGCCGGGCGGGTCGATGACCTCGATGATGGCGATCTACGACACCATGCAGTACATCCAGCCGGATATCCAGACGTTCTGCCTTGGACAGGCCGCCTCGGCCGCCGCGGTGCTGCTCGCCGCCGGCACCAAGGGCAAGCGGATGGCGCTGCCCAACTCGCGCATCCTGATCCACCAGCCAGCGGTGGAGAGCGGCTATGGCCAGTCCAGTGACCTGGAGATCCAGGCGCGGGAGATCCTCAGGATGCGCACGGCGATGGAGAGGGTCCTCGCCAGGCATACCGGCAAGGACGAAGAGCAGATCCGCCGCGACATCGAGCGCGACAAGTTCTTCTCGGCCGAAGAAGCCAAGGAGTACGGGCTGGTAGATGAGGTTCTCACGACCCTGAAGCGGAGGACCGAGGTAGGGTCGTCCTAACCGGATGGATTTAAGTCGCCCGCGCCACGGGCGGCAGCGGTCCATAAGCCACAACGACAGGCGCCGAGGCGGTACCGTCTAGGTCAACGGCACTATGACTGGGCAGTACGCCCGCCGCCGGTCGGCGAAGCGGCCGCCGCCGGCGGCGGCCCCGGGCAAAAGGAGTAGCTGGGTGGCACGCATGGGCGACGGCGGTGATCTGCTGAAGTGCTCCTTCTGCGGAAAGAGCCAGAAGCAAGTCAAGAAGCTGATAGCCGGCCCCGGCGTGTACATCTGCGACGAATGCATCGATCTCTGCAACGAGATCATCGAGGAGGAGCTCGCCGAGCCGGCCGAGCTCAAGTGGGACAGCCTGCCCAAACCGCGCGAGATCTACGAGTTCCTCGACTCCTACGTGATCGGCCAGGAAAAGGCCAAGAAGGGCCTGTCGGTCGCGGTCTACAACCACTACAAGCGGATCCAGTCGGGCGGCGAGCGCTCCGGCGAGGACGGTGTCGAGCTGGCCAAGTCCAACATCCTGCTGCTCGGCCCGACCGGCTCGGGCAAGACCCTGCTCGCGCAGACCCTGGCCCGGCTGCTCAACGTCCCGTTCGCGATCGCCGACGCCACCGCGCTCACCGAGGCCGGGTACGTCGGCGAGGACGTCGAGAACATCCTGCTCAAGCTCATCCAGGCCGCCGACTACGACGTCAAGAAGGCCGAAACCGGGATCATCTACATCGATGAGATCGACAAGATCGCCCGCAAGAGCGAGAACCCGTCGATCACCAGGGACGTGTCCGGCGAGGGCGTCCAGCAGGCGCTCCTGAAGATCCTCGAGGGCACCACGGCCTCGGTCCCGCCGCAGGGCGGCCGCAAGCACCCGCACCAGGAATTCATCCAGATCGACACCACCAACGTGCTGTTCATCTGCGGCGGCGCGTTCGCGGGCCTCGAGAAGATCATCGAGCAGCGGATCGGCCGCAGCGGCATGGGGTTCGGCGCGGTGCTCAGGGTGAAGACCGACCGCACCACGGCCGACCCGTTCGCCGACGTCATGCCGGAGGACCTGCTGAAGTTCGGCATGATCCCCGAGTTCGTCGGGCGGCTGCCGGTCATCACCAGCGTGCACAACCTCGACCGCGAGGCGCTGATCCGGATCCTGACCGAGCCCCGCAACGCGCTGGTGCGCCAGTACCGGCGGCTGTTCGAGCTGGACGGGGTCGACCTGGAGTTCACCGACGACGCGCTGGAGGCCGTCGCCGACCAGGCGATCCTGCGGGGCACCGGGGCCAGGGGGCTGCGGGCGATCCTTGAGGAAGTCCTCATGTCGGTCATGTACGAGGTGCCCAGCCGCAAGGACGTCGAGGGCGTGGTCATCACCGCGGAGTCGGTGCTGGAGAACGTGAACCCGACGCTCGTTCCCCGCGACGTCGCGCGCCGCACCCCGCGGGAGAAGTCCGCGTAGCACTCCGGGACCTCCCGGTCCCACCGCCGGGTGGCCGGCGGGACCGTAACCGCAGTGCCTGACGACTGACGGCACTTTTTCAACGCCGCGTAATTTCCCGTGACACCGGACGGGCCGGCGGGCCGGCTCCTTGGAAAACCAGGCGGCTTGGCCGCCGGCGGGCCCCGGGCGGCAGCCGGCGGCTGGCACGGGGCCAGGAGAGGACGCCGTCCTTGAGGCTCGCCACCCGGTCTGCCATCCCGATCAGCAACGGGTCGTGCGTGGCGACGATCGCGGTGATCCCCTCGTCGTGCACGATACTGCGCAGCAGGCGCATGATCTGGCCCATCGCGGGCGCTCTGCGCACGGCCCCCTGCCACCTCGCTTCCCGTCCGGCGGGCATGACGGCCCGCCAGGACCCGCCCCGTCTCCCCAGATCACCCTGGCACGGCCCGGCGGCCCAGATGCACAGCCGAGACCACGCGGAAACCTTTATGCGCGCCAGGCCGTAATCGTGAGCTATGCGGCCAACCCCGGGCCATTCACCGCGATCGGGCGCGGCGATCGCTCCGGGTAGCGGGCCTCCCCCCGCACTAGACTCACCTGACGTGACCGCACGCAAGCCTGCCGAGCTTTCCCCGCAGTACGCGCCCGCCGACGTCGAGGGGCGCCGGTACCAGCTGTGGGAGGAATGCGGCCTGTTCACCCCGGACGCCTCGTCGCCCGCACCGCCGTTCTCGATCGTGATCCCGCCGCCGAACGTGACCGGGTCGCTGCACATCGGCCACGCGCTCGACCACACGCTGATCGACGCGCTGGTCCGGCGGCGCCGCATGCAGGGGTACAACACCCTGTGGCTGCCGGGCATGGACCACGCGGGCATCGCCACCCAGAACGTGGTGGAGCGTGAGCTGGCCAGGGAGGGCCTGAGCCGGCACGACCTGGGCCGCGACGCCTTCATCGAGCGGGTCTGGCGGTGGAAGGAGGAGTCGGGCGGCGCCATCCTCGGCCAGATGCGGCGGCTCGGTGACAGCGTGGACTGGTCCAGGGAGCGGTTCACCATGGACGACGGCCTGTCCCGCGCGGTGCAGACGATCTTCAAGCGGCTGTTCGACGACGGGCTCATCTACCGCGCGCAGCGGATCATCAACTGGTGCCCGCGGTGCCTGACCGCGCTCTCCGACATCGAGGTGGATCACTCCGACGATGAGGGCGAGCTGGTGTCGGTCAGGTACGGCGACGGGCCGGGCGCCGTCGTGGTCGCCACCACACGGGTGGAGACCATGCTCGGCGACACCGCGGTCGCGGTGCATCCCGACGACCCGCGCTACACCCGGCTGGTGGGGACCGAGGTGGAACTCCCGCTCTCCGGCCGGCGCATCCCGATCGTGGCCGATCCGCACGTCGATCCGGAGTTCGGCACCGGCGCGGTGAAGGTGACGCCCGCGCACGACCCGGACGACTTCGAAATCGGCCGCCGCCATGACCTGCCCAGCCTGACGATCATGGATGAGCGCGGCGTGATCACCGCGCACGGCCCGTTCCAGGGCCTGGACAGGTTCGAGGCGCGCCCCGCTGTGCTCCGCGCGCTGCGCGAGGAGGGCCGGGTGGTCGCCGAGCAGCGGCCCTACCTGCACGCGGTCGGGCACTGCCAGCGGTGCGGCACCACGGTCGAGCCGAGGCTCTCGCTGCAGTGGTTCGTCAAGGTCGGCCCGCTGGCCAAGGCCGCCGGGGACGCGGTTCGTGACGGCCGGGTGCGGATCACCCCCCGGCAGATGGCGGCGCGCTACTTCGACTGGGTGGACGACATGCACGACTGGTGCATCAGCCGCCAGCTGTGGTGGGGCCACCGGATCCCGGTCTGGTACGGGCCGGGTGACGAGGTCGTCTGCGCGGGGCCCGACGACGAGCCGCCGGCGGGCGAAGGCTGGCGGCAGGACCCGGACGTCCTGGACACGTGGTTCTCCTCGGCGCTGTGGCCGTTCTCGACGCTCGGCTGGCCGCAGGGCACCCTGGACCTGCGCACGTTCTACCCGACCAGCGTCCTGGTCACCGGGTACGACATCCTGTTCTTCTGGGTCGCCCGGATGATGATGTTCGGGCTGTACGCGATGTCGGGCGCCGATCCCGACAAGGCCGTGCCGTTCCGCACGGTTGCCCTGCACGGCCTGGTCCGCGATCAGCACGGCAAGAAGATGTCCAAGTCGCGCGGGAACACCGTGGACCCGCTGGAGTGGATCGATCGGTTCGGCGCCGACGCCACCAGGTTCACCCTGGCCCGCGGCGCGAGCCCGGGCGGCGATGTGGCCGTCAGCGAGGACTGGGCGGCCGGGGCGAGGAACTTCTGCAACAAGCTGTGGAACGCGGCCAGGTTCGCGCTGCTGAGCGGCGCGGATGCCGGGGCCGGCCTGCCCGCCCCCTCCGCCCTCGCGGTGCCGGATCGATGGATCCTGTCCAGGCTCGCCGCGGTCACCGCCGAGGTGGACGAGCTGTTCGAGCAGTTCGAGATCGGCAAGGCCTGCGAGGCGCTGTACCACTTCGCCTGGGATGAGTTCTGCGACTGGTACCTGGAGCTGGCGAAGGTGCCGCTCACGGGCGCCGATCCGGAGGCCGCCGCCGCGACCAGGCAGGTGCTGGGGCACGCGCTTGACCGGCTGCTGCGGCTGGTCCACCCGGTGATGCCGTTCGTCACCGACGAGCTGTGGGCGCACCTGACCGGCGGCGGCTCGGTGATGGTTGCCGCCTGGCCCGGGACGCTGGTGCCCGGCGGGCTTGCCGGGAGCGCGCTGCCGCCGCTGCGGCGTGACCCGGAGGCCGAGGCTGAGATCGAGTCGCTGATGCGGCTGGTGACGCAGGTGCGCCGGTTCCGCTCGGACCAGGGGCTGCGGCCATCCCAGCCGGTGCCGGCGGCCCTGGCCGGGATCGAGGCGACGCCGCTGGCCGGCCACGAGGCCGTGATCCGCTCGCTGCTGCGGCTCGCCGCCCCGGGCGAGCGGTTCGCGCCCACCGCCTCGGTGCAGGCCGAGGGGGTCACCGTGCAGCTGGACACGGCCGCGGCGATCGACATCGGTGCCGAGCGGCGCCGGCTGGAGAAAGACCTGGCCGCCGCGCGCGCCGACGCGGCCGCCACCCAGCGGAAACTCGCCACCCCGTCGTTCGTGGAGCGGGCGCCCGAGGCCGTGGTGGCGCGAAGCCGCGACCGGCTGGCCGCGGCCGAGGCGGAGATAGCCCAGCTGGAGGAGCGGCTCGGGGCGCTGCCGCAGCCGCGCTGACCGCCCCGGCCGAGCCGCGCCCCGCGGAACTGGTACTACGTCAGGTAACGGCCCAGATGCCCGCGTTCGGTAACTGTGCTGTGGCAGGCAGGTAACTGATCCGTCACGATTGCAGAACTCTTGCGGCCGGGCCCTGCAGGCAGGTGAACCGGGTTCATAGGTTGGGCTAGGCATGCACCAGGGACGGGGCCATGCAACGGACCTCGCCGTCCGTGACGGGCGGTGCCGCAGGGAGGGCGCCGCCGGGAATGCCGGGGGAGACAGCACCACGAAGACATGGCACCGCTCTGGCAGGGCAGAGGAAACACGGTGCCCGTCCCGACGGCGCACGCGTGAGCATGTTGTTCTTGTCGGAGCACGCCAGGAGGGACGATGACGTCCGCTCGGGCGGGCTCCCCGGGTCAAGGAGCCGCAGTCATGGGGAGATCCCCACAGCAAGGCAGGTTCAGGTTCAGGCTTCGCAGCAAGATCCTTGCGGCGGGCACGGCCGCTGCGGCGTGCGCGCTCGTCGCCGCGGGCTGCTCGAGCAGCAGTCCCACGTCGTCGGGGACCACCCCGGTCAGCGGCGGCACCGCGGTGTTCGCCGAGCCCCCGTCGACCCCGCCGACGTACATCTTCCCGTACATCAGCAGCTCTGTGATCAGTGATGTCAACCTGTTCGACTTCCAGTACCTGATGTACCGGCCGCTGTACTGGTTCGGCGTGGGGGCCCAGCCGGTCCTGAACACCTCGCTGAGCCTGGCCAACCAGCCGGTGTTCAACGGCACCAAGGTCACGATCACGCTGAAGCACTACGTGTGGTCCAACGGCACCCCGGTGACCGCGCAGGACGTGATGTTCTGGCTGAACATGGAGACGGCCCTGCCGGCCGACTACGGCGCGTACACGAACTTCCCTGCGGACGTGAAGGACATCACGGTGGTCAGCCCGACCGAGCTGACCATGGTGATGGCCAAGGCGTACAACCCGACCTGGTTCCTGTACAACCAGCTGAGCCAGATCACCCCGATGCCGGCCGCATGGGACCGCACGGCCAGCGGGCCGAGCAGCTGCGCCACCACGGTCAGCGACTGCGCGGCGGTGTACAACTACCTGAACGACCAGGCCAAGAACCTGAGCGGGTACGTAGGGTCGCCGCTGTGGTCAATCGTGGACGGGCCGTGGAAGCTGAGCGCGTTCAATGCCGACGGGCACGTCACGTTCGTGCCGAACAAGTCCTACTCCGGCCCGGTGAAGCCGAGGCTGGCGGCGTTCGAGGAGGTGCCGTTCACCACGGACTCGGCCGAGTACGACGTGCTGCGGTCGCCGAGCGCCAGCACCAAGATCGACGTGGGGTACCTCCCCGAGCAGGACGCGCCCGCCAAGCCGGCCAACGCGACGGTCGGCAGCAACCCGGTGCCCGGCTACACGCTCTCAGCCTGGCAGATCTGGGGCATCAACTACTTCGTGGTGAACTACCAGTCCACCACCGGTAACGCCCCGATCATCAAGCAGCTGTACTTCCGCCAGGCGCTCGAGTACGAGATGAACCAGGAGGCGGTGATCACCGGGCCGCTGCGCGGTTACGGGGCCGTCACGGTCGGCCCGGTGGGCACCATACCGGTGACCCAGTGGCTGTCGCCGCAGGGCAAGTCGGGTAACCCGTTCCCGTACAACCCGGGCAAGGCGAAGTCCCTGCTGACCAGCCATGGCTGGAAGGTGGCCCCGAACGGCGTCAGCACCTGCGTGAACCCGGGCACGGGCGCCGGCCAGTGCGGCCCGGGGATCAAGAAGGGGCAGGGGCTGAGCTTCAACCTGCCGTACGCGACCGGGACCTCCTGGATCGTCTCGGAGATGACGCAGCTGCAGTCCAACGCCGCGTCGATCGGGATCAAGCTGAACCTGGAGCCCAAGCCGTTCGCGCAGGTGACCGCGCTGGCTGGGGGTAACTGCGTGGCGGCCAGCATCCCGTGCAACTGGGACATGGCGAACTGGGGCGGCGGCTGGTCGTTCTCGCCTGACTACGAGCCGACCGGCGAGCAGCTGTTCCTGAGCGGCGTGGTCGCCAACTCGGGCGGCTACTCCGACCCGACCAACGACGCCATGATCAACAAGACGCTGACCAGCAACAACCTGTCGTACATGTACAACTGGCAGGACTACCTGTCGACGCAGCTCCCGGTGATCTGGCAGCCGAACGCGGACTACCAGCTCACCGAGATCGCCGACAACCTGCAGGGGGTCACACCGCAGAGCACCACGCTCAGCATCAACCCGGAGAACTGGTACTTCACCAAGTAGCACCACATGCGGGGGGGCTCCGCCCCCCCGCATACCCCCCAAAAAACCTGCGCCACCAAGGAAGCACGTGCGGGGGGGCTCCGCCCCCCGCATACCCCCCAGAACCTGGTTCACCAAGCAGGAGCGCGTGCGGGAGGCTCCGCCCCCGCACGCCGCGGAGCCCGGGGCTGACCCGGTGCCGGTTCGTGTTCCGGCGGGCGCCAGTAGGCTGCGAGGGTGACAGTCACCAACCTTGAGCTGCTGTGACCGATTACGAGGCCCGGCTGCGCCAGGTCGAGCGGGAGATCTTCGGCCGGCGGCCCGAGCACTCGATCGAGCCCTCCCTGGACCGGATCACCGCGCTGACCGGGCTGCTCGGCGACCCACAGCGGGCCTACCCGGTCATCCACATCACCGGGACCAACGGCAAGACCTCGACTGCCCGGATGACCGAGACGCTGCTGCGCGCCCGCGGCCTGCGCACCGGGCTGTTCACCAGCCCGCACCTGACGTCGATCAGGGAGCGGATCTGCGTGGACGGCGAGCCGCTCAGCGCCGAGCGCTTCGTGGACGCCTACGCGGAGGTGCTGCCCTACCTGGCGCTGGTCGACGAGAGCCAGCCGGTCCCGCTGTCCTTCTTCGAGGTGCTGACCGCCATGGCGTTCGCGGTCTTCGCCGATGCGCCGGTTGACGTGGCGGTGATCGAGGTCGGCATAGGCGGCACCTGGGACTGCACCAACGTCGCCGACGGCGCGGTGGCCGTCATCACGCCGATATCCATCGATCACGTCCGCTATCTGGGCAACACCGTGACGGCGATAGCCGGGGACAAGGCGGGCATCATCAAGCCCGGCGCGGTCGCCGTGCTGGCCCAGCAGCCCGTTGACGCCGCCGAAGTGCTGCTGCGGCGCGCCGCGGAGGTGGGCGCGACCGTGGCCAGGGAAGGTCTCGAGTTCGGGGTGACCGGCCGCGAGCTCGCGGTGGGCGGCCAGCTCCTCGCCGTTCGCGGCCTGCTGGGCAGCTACGAGGACCTGTTCCTGCCCCTGTTTGGCGCGCACCAGGCAGGCAACGCCGCCTGCGCCCTTGCCGCGGTGGAGGCCTTCGCCGGCGTCGCCCCGCCCGCCGAGCCGGCCAGCCGCGGCGACGAGCCCGCGGCCCTCGACGACGAGCTGGTGCGCGTCGCGTTCACGATGATGTCGTCACCGGGCCGTCTCGAGGTGGTCCGCCGCAGCCCGGTGACGATCGTGGACGCCGCCCACAATCCGGCCGGGATGGCGGCGACCGTCGCCGCGCTGAACGAGGCCTTCGCCGCGACCGACCTGGTCGCCGTCCTCGCGGTCAGCGAGGACAAGGATGTGCCGGCGATACTCGACCAGCTCGAGCCGGTCGTGTCCGAGCTCGTGGTGACCGCCAACTCCTCGCCCAGGTCGGCCGATCCCGGCAAGCTCGCCGAGCTGGCCAGCGCAGTTTTCGGCCCGGACAGGGTGCGGGCGGTGGCCAGGCTGGATGACGCGATCGAGCTGGGGGTGGCGCTGGCCGACGAGGCCGATGCGCGGTCGGGCGCCGGTGGCGGGCTTCCCGGTACCGCCGTGCTGCTGATCGCCGGGTCGGTGATCACTGCAGGAGACGCCAGGGTGCTCCTCACCCGCACCGCCCGTCGCGAGCCTGCGCCGGGGCCAGCGAGCACCGCCGGCCATGACGGCGGCAGGCCATGACCGGCCAGGCGCCCGGCGGCGCTGAGCGTGGCCCCGGCGAAGGCGCCGCCAGCGCGCGCGGCCGGGACGGGTCACCCGCGACGAGGCGGCTCTGCTCCACCGTGCTGATCATGGAGACGGTCGTGATCTGGCTGGCGATCCCGGTCGCCCTGGCCGTCGAGCACGCCTCGCCGGGGCGGGCCGGCGGCGCCGGCGTGGTGCTGGCGCTGGCGGCGGTCGTGCTGGCGGTGCTGGCGCGGCGCAGGCTGCGGTGGACGATCGCCGGGGGAAGCGTGCTGCAGGCGCTGGTCATCGCCGCCGGAGTGATCGTCCCGGTGATGTACTTCCTCGGCGCCATTTTCGCGGCCTTCTGGGTTATCGGCCTGCGGCTCGGCCGCCGCCTGGATGTGGCCTCCTAGCTTGGCGTTCGCGGCATTGGCCCGGCATTTGGCCGCTGCGGCGTGCCAGCCCGCCAGCCCGGCGCGGGCCGGGGTAGGCTTTCCGTTACGGTCCAGCTGCCGGGCGGATCGTAACACGCTGCTAGCAAACGGTAGCTGTCGGTCGCAGGCTGGTCCGTTGCCCGAACAGCAGCCGAGGACGGGGCACCATCCGCGCCCAGCAAGCGTTGCACGTTTAGGTAGCCCGGCGCTGGTAGATGAAAGAAAGCAGGGGCCGTGCCCGAGGTCTGGGCGCGCGGGTCCCAATACGGTATTAAGAGCATCAGGCAAGACTTTTTCCGGAAGGTTTTCGTTCCTCATGAGCAACGCGCTGGCGTTCCTGGGCCGCGATATGGCAGTAGACCTCGGGACCGCGAACACGCTGGTCTACGTGCGAGGCCGCGGGATCGTGCTAAATGAGCCATCCGTGGTGGCCCTCAACACCAACACCGGGCAGATCGTGGCGGTCGGGGTCGAAGCCAAACGCATGATCGGCAGAACCCCTGGCAACATCATCGCGGTCAGGCCGCTCAAAGACGGCGTGATCGCGGATTTCGACGTCACCGAGCGAATGCTCAGATACTTCATCCAGAAGGTGCACAGACGCAGCCACCTGGCTAAGCCGCGGCTGGTCGTCGCTGTGCCCAGCGGCATCACCGGCGTCGAGCAGAGCGCGGTCAAGGAAGCCGGGCACCAGGCGGGCGCCCGGCGTGTGTACATCATCGAGGAGCCGATGGCCGCGGCGATCGGGGCCGGGCTGCCGGTCAACGAGCCAACCGGCAACATGGTGGTGGACATCGGCGGCGGCACCACCGAGGTAGCCGTGATATCCCTGGGCGGGATCGTGACCTCGCAGTCTATCCGGGTCGGCGGCGACGAGCTTGACCAGGCCATCATCAGCTTCGGCAAGAAGGAGTACTCGCTCATGCTGGGCGAGCGGACCGCCGAGGAGATCAAGATGGCGCTCGGGTCCGCGTACCCCGCGGCGGACGAGCCGAACGCGGAGATCCGCGGCCGCGACCTGGTCAGCGGGTTGCCGAAGACCATCGTGATCTCCGCCGAGGAGATCCGGCGGGCGATCGAGGAACCGCTGGCCGTGATCATCGATGCCGTGAAGACCACGCTGGACAAGTGCCCGCCCGAGCTGGCCGGCGACGTCATGGACCGTGGCATCGCGCTGACCGGGGGCGGCGCGCTGCTGCGCGGGCTGGACGAGCGACTCAGGGAAGAGACGGGCATGCCGATCCACATGGCCGACAACCCGCTCGACTCGGTGGCGCTGGGCACCGGCAAGTGCGTCGAGGACTTCGACACGCTGCGCCAGGTGCTGGTGCCTGAGTCCAGGCGCTGACCGGACGGGCACGCGAACTGCCAGCACCGGGCGGCCGGCGCCCGGTCGGCCCCCGCCAGGGGCGCGGGCACGCCGGCCGCCGGACCACGAGACGCCGCACTGCGGCGCGGACGAGGTGATCTCAGGTGCACGACACCAGACGGACGCGGGCGGTGCTCGCGGTGCTGCTCATGCTCGCGCTGGCCCTCATCACCCTCGATTACCGCGACGGCTCGTCGGGTCCCGCGCACACGCTGCGGCAGGTCGGCGGCTCGGTGTTCGGCACCGCGGAGCGCACGATCAGCGCGGTCACCGGGCCTCTCGTCGGGCTGTTCGGGCACGGCACGGGGCCGGGCAGCACCAGCCAGGTGGCGGCGCTGCAGCGGCAGGTCCTGCAGCTGCGCTCCGAGCTCAGCCAGGAGCAGCTGAGCAAGGCGGAGTACCAGCAGCTCAGCTCGCTGCTGCAGCTGTCTGGTCGCGGCAGCTACCGGATCGTCGCGGCGACCGTGATCGCGATGGGGCAGGGGTACGCGCAGACGGCCACGCTCGATGCCGGCTCCGCCGACGGCATCACGGCCGGGGACACCGTTCTCAACGGGCAGGGGCTGGTCGGGACCGTCACGGCGGTCAGCGCGCAGACGTGCGCGGTGCTGCTGACCACCGACGCCACCTCCGTGGTGGGCGTGACCCTGGCACCCAGCGGCCAGATCGGCTGGGTGACCGGGCCGGGCAAGACCAGGTCGGGATCTGGCCTGCTGCGGCTGCAGGTGCTGGACGAGAACGCCGTCCTGACCGCCGGCGAGCAGCTGGTGACGTCCGCCTCGGTAAACAACCGGCCGTACGTGCCCGGCGTGCCGGTGGGCGTGATCAGCAAGGTGGAGAACCGGGCGGGCTCGCTGACCGCGCTCGCGCTCGTCCAGCCGTACGTTGACTTCACCTCGCTGGGCGTGGTCGGCATCGTGGTCGCGCCGCCCACCCACAATCCCAGGTTCTCGGTGCTGCCGCCCGCGCCGCACGCCAAGCCGGTGCCGACGGTGACCGTCACGGTCACGCCCGGCGCGTCCGCCAGGCCGTCGCCTTCCCCGAGCCAGTCCGGGGGGTGAGGTGAAGCGCGCCATCCTGTCCGCTGTCGTGGTCCTGGCTGCGCTCATGCTGCAGCTGACCATCGTGAACAGGCTGCCGCTGCCGGGCGGGGGCGCGCCTGACCTCGTGCTGCTCACCGTGGTGGCGCTCGGCCTGTGCGCCAGGCCGGCCACGGCCGCCGTGACCGGCTTCGCGGCGGGGCTCTGCCTGGACATCGCGCCGCCGGGCAGCTACCTGGTCGGTGAGTACGCATTGGTGTTCTGCCTGGTCGGCTACTTGTGCGGGCGCCTGCGCGGCGCGCTGAACGACCTGGCGGCGCCGACGATCGCCGCCGCGATCGCGGCCGCGGCAGCGGGTGAGGCCCTGGTCGCGCTGCTCGGCCTGGCCGTCAGCGACCCGCAGGTCAGCTGGACCGCGGTGCGGCAGGTGCTGCCGCCCTCGATCGTCTACGACGCCGTGGTCACGCCGTTCCTGCTGTACCTGGTGATGCGCGCGGTCCGCTGGGCCGACCGCCTCGGCGCCGCCGCCGCAGCCGACGGCCAGCGGGCCGACGGCGCGGCGCTGCT
>JASHPR010000075.1 GCA_030038015.1 Streptosporangiaceae bacterium | reverse complement strand
GTAGGCGGCGGCGCCCGTCAGCGCGTACGTGTGCCCGGCGGTCATCCGCTGCCCGTAATAGGTGCCGGTCTTGTTCGCCACGACCAGTACCAGGTGGCTTACACCGTCCTGGACGAGCACGTTTCCCGCCGGGTCGAACGTCACGGCAAGCGGGAAGTAGAGCGCCCCGCCACTCGCGATCGTGTAGATGTAACCGGCCCGCATCTTCTGGCCGAAGTAGACACCGGACACCCCGGGCACCAGCCGCACGACATTCGCCGTCTGATCCGCGACCGCGGTCAGGTCGCCCGGCCCGGAGGTGGCGATCGCGTCGGGCAGCGACAGTTCCGCGCTCGTGGCGGGGCCGCCGTCATCGGAGTCCCCGAGCCGCCCGTTGCCCGCGATCGGGTAGGCGTGCCCGGCGACGGCATGCTTGCCGTAGAACCGGCCGGACCGCTCCGCCGGCATGCTGACCACGAAGTTCGAAGAGCTGTAGGCCAGCACGTTCCCGGCGTTGTCCACCGCGACCGAGACCTGGCTCGCGGCGCTCAGCGCGGGCAGCGAGTAGATGTCCCCGGCCCGCATCCGCTGGCCGTAGAACGTGCCGGTCTTCGCGGCGATCACGCGGACCGTCCCGGCCGCGACGAGGACGTTGCCCGCGTGGTCGATGGCCACCGCGGTGGCCGCGAACCCCGGGACCGGCCAGATCCTGGCCGAGCTCGCCGCGGGTTCCACCCTGACCCAGCGCTCGTTCATCAAGACCTTGCAGCTCCTGTGCGGCCAGCATCAGACCCGCTGTCCCAGCGTTTTCACCCTGACCCCGGCCCGCAAGCGGCGGTTGCCCGGCGCCACGGGCTACACGCTGCGCCTGTACTGCGAGGAACCCGGGGCCTGGCACCCCCTGCCCGGAGAGCAGGGATGCTACAAAGTCACCCGGATCGACGACTGGCTCACCAGGCTCGCCTCGCCGCTGACCAAGGTGCTGACCGTCCTCCAGCACGCCACCCCCCTCGCCGGGCCGGTCCTGGGAATCGCCGCAGCCGAGCTCCACGGCTGGCTCAAGGAAGACGTGGCCCAGATGCAAGAACTCCTGGCTCAGGTCCCGCAGCCGGTCACCCTGCCGCATGACCCGTTGGGAGGCCTTCCCCTCGCCGACCGGGCCGATGCGGCCCGTCCCCATGCGCACGCCTACGCCGATGCGGACTTCCGGGCAGTCACCGCGGCGCTGGACCAGCTGGACCCGCAGCATCGCTGGGCAGGACTGTCCCGATATGACAACCCGGAAGGGCTGACCCTCTACCTGTGCCCTGACCACCTCGCCCGGTATCAGGCACCCGCCCCCCAGGGCAGGTAGGGTTAGTCGAGCGTGCCGACCACTGCCGTGAGGTGACAGGCGTGCAGCGCTTGGCGGGTTCCGGACAGGCCAGTGGGCTAGCGCGGTACATGAGCCCGCGCATCACGATAATTACCTCAGCCCTGATGCCATGCTTGCATAGTTATGCACGCCCACCCAGGACCGGACGTCCGGATCTGCTGCGGTGAGAGCGAACGCTCAGCTACGAACCCGCACAGAACTGAAGTATCTGCGAGCGGGTCCGGGCCGCGGTAGCCCGAACCTCAACCGCAAATATTCGGCGATCGGACGCCGCTCCGCTGTGCATATAGTTCGGTCATGTTGCCGAGTCGATGTGGACCTAGTCGCCGGCGGGTCTTGGTACGTCGAACCGGTAGGGTCAGGCCTGGGTAGTGGCTAGCTGGACTGCCATCAACTCGACCAGCTTCTGCAGCCCGCGCAGCGGGCGGACCATGACCGTGAAGCTGACTAGTTTTCCCTCGGCATTCCAGCGCAGGATGTCCACGCCCTGGACGTAGACACCATCAAGGTCGGCCTCGAACTCCAGCACGGCGCTGGCATGGTCATGCCACTGGCTGACATATCGCATTGACGGCCCTAGGACCTTCAGTGCCGCGCTCAGGTAACTGGTCGTGAGCGCCTTGCCCTCCTGCGGCGCGAATACCGCCGGGGACTGGAAGACGACCTGGTCAGCCAGCAAATCATCCAACAGGGCCGGGTTCTTCGACTCGGCCACAGCAAGCCAGCGGCGCAAAGGCGCAGCCTGATCCGACATGGACGTACTCAAGTCCATCCCGGCGACGGTCGTCAAGGTCAGGCTTTCGTTCCGCCGCCGCGATGGCGATCCGTGCGGTGCCGCATCTCGTCCGCCACCAATGGGTGCAGGCGGAGCACGGGTGTCGGCCAGGCAGACAGCACTGTGGGCGATTAAGCCAGACTGGCCAGCTCTTCTGCCTCGACGGCAGTCCCTTGCAGCGGCCCGGATGGTTGCGAGATCGGCGTTGGCGCGGTCAGCCCTGCTGCCTTGAGCAACTGAGCCAAGCGTCCCATCTCGCTGGCGGCCGGCGTGGTCGTGACCGTGCGCAGCACGACACCCCACATGTCCTCCAGCGTAAGGAACCGGAACGGGTTGCCGCCTAGGCACTCGCGGATGGTCGGGTCGGCACACCACGCAGAGGCATCACCTTGCAGCCGGGTGACGGCGAGGCAGTACGTGAATTCAT
>JASHPR010000744.1 GCA_030038015.1 Streptosporangiaceae bacterium | reverse complement strand
GGTCATCGTGAAGCGAAGCACCGACGGAATACTCACTACCCACACCGGCAGTCTGCCGCGGCCCGCCGACCTGGATCAGATGCTCTTTGACCGGGAGGAGGGCAAGCTGGCCGACGCGGCGTTGTTCGATGCCCGGGTCCGCTCGGCGGTGGCTGAAACCGTGGCCCGCCAGCTCGAGGCGGGCGTGTCGGTGGTCGGCGACGGCGAGATGGGGAAGATCGGCTACTCGACGTACGTCAAGGACCGGCTCACCGGCTTCGGCGGCGAGGCGACGCCGCTGGCGTCCAAGGAGATGGCCGAGTTCCCCGAGGTCGTGCAGCCGCTCATGGCGCAGCCCGCGTTCACCAAGATGAAGCTGCCGGCCTGTGACGGCCCGGTCAGGCTCCGCGACGAAAACGCCGTCGCCAAGGACATCGACAACCTGGCCGCGGCCACCGCGGGCCAGCAGGCTGCCGAGGTGTTCATGACGGCGGCCTCCCCGGGAGTGATCGCGACGTTCCTGGGCAACTCCTACTACCCCAGCGATGAGGATTACCTATTCGCGCTGGCCGATGCGATGAAGCCGGAGTACGACGCGATCGCCGCGGCGGGGTTCGTGCTGCAGCTCGACAGCCCGGACCTGGCCATGACGCGGGTCATGGGCCAGAACGCCGAGCTGACCGACGACCAGTTCCGCGACCAGATCGAGATGCACGTGCGGGCGCTGAACCACGCGGTGCGCGACATCGAGCCGGACCGGATGCGCATGCACCTGTGCTGGGGCAACGCCGCGCTCCCGCACATCTACGACATCCCGCTGCGGCAGATCATCGATATCGCGCTGCAGGCCCGGCCGGCTGGGCTGCTGTTCGAGGGGGCCAATCCGCGGCACGAGCACGAGTGGGAGGTGTGGGAAGACATCGACCTTCCCGAGGGCAAGGTCATCATCCCCGGGGTGCTCGACTCGACCACGAACATCGTCGAGCACCCCGAACTGGTCGCCCAGCGCATCGTGCGCTACGCCAACCTCGTGGGCAGGGAGAACGTGATCGCCGGCACGGACTGCGGTTTCGGAACGTTCGCCGGCATGTACACGGTGGCACCCAAGGTCACCTGGCTCAAGTTCCGGGCCATGGCAGAAGGAGCGAAGATCGCCTCCGGCCAGCTGTGGTAGCCGCGGGGCGGACGGGAAACCAACCCTAGGCGAACGGAAGACCAGGCCGGACAACACGGCCGCATGAGGCGGAGCAGGGGTGAACCGGGCACCGGTTCAGCGGCCGGTCCCTACACGCAAAGGGCGTCCCACTGCCATGACCTCCGTCAACCACGCGTCGGGGCCATTCCCGACTTGCTGCTGCGAGATAGCTGTCACCTCGAGATCCGTCGCGACCTTGTTCACCGAGGTGCACCCGCCGCCGTGGCCAGCGCCCGGGAGGGTCCGGTGGCAACCGCTCCGCTCATGTGCGGGGCGAGCGAAGTCCACGGCGTGGTGTGATCGACGGCCTGGCCAGCTGGGCTGGCTGGTCACTTCCTTTGAACGTGGCCCTCCAGTTTGCCGCGGCGGCGGCGCCAAGCAGCAGCGCGCTGGGGGCGGCCGCCCTGGCGAGACAGCCGGCCAGCCGCCTCGGCTCAAGGGCCGCCAAGACGACCGGCAGCGCGAGAACAACGAGCGGCTGGACCGCGAGCGCCGCCCCGGTCAGCCACGCGGACCGGGGGCCGATGATGGCGACGGCGGGAACAAGGATCACGGCCGCGCCGGGGAAAGCGACCAGACCGGTGTGCGCGTACAGGCCGCCAACATCCAGCTGCACCAGGCGGCGAGCCGCGGCCAGCGTTGCCCACAGGTCTGCCGGAAGCGCCAACGCGGGCTTGCGGTGAGCTCGGCTTCCCAGGCCCTGACGAGATGGAGTCCCCACGTCCTCGCGGCCACCCCGACGACGATCAGAACCGCCGTGGCCAGCAGCGGGAACAGCCTCCTGACCAGCCGCCGCCTGAGCGCCGTCACCAGAGCCAGGCCGCTCACGGCGGCACGGGGCACCGCAGCCCTTTTATATCCTGGCCGGGCAAGGGCGCGCGCCTGAGCCCCTGAGCGCGCGCCCTTGCGTCAAAAAAGTCGCCTGCCGGGACGGTTCTCTCTTCGTCGGCATGGTCCCCGATCAGGTCCGGGATCCCCAATTATTCAACGTCTCGGCTGTCCGGCTTCTCGGCCTTTCCGGCGTGGCTCCCGGGTCTTGCCAGGCAGTGCGCCGGTCCAGCTCCCTTGTTCCGCCTTACAGATACGTTCATGTCTGCGACACGTCAAGGAGGCTGCTTAGGGCCGGAAGTCCCGGATGCGCGGGCCGAAGGTCGGTTGTCGCCGGCGGCGGTGTGCCACATCCGTGCCACGCCCGCGGCGCGTAGTACTGCCGTGGTCATCACGCGGCGGCCACGGCGGTGGCTGGACGGCGGTGCCGAAGTTGTTCTGGATGAACGCGCCGTGCAGACGGGCGGTCGCGTGCGTGGCGTTCCAGTCGGCGGCGGGGATGATCACATCTGTTGCAAGTTGCCCGGGGGCGGTGACGGTGCCCCCGCTGAGCCGCCCGATCAGATGGAACCCGCCGATGACCGCGCGGCCTGCCGGCATGGGCAGGCCAGACAGTCCGGTGGCGTGGCCGAAGTGGCCGTGACCGCGGACGATGGCCTCGATTCCCGCCGGATCCCGGCGCAGGCGGCGCAGGTTATCAACGTCCCTGTGGGGCCTGCAGGCCCGAATCGGCCGGGTCGGCCACGTTCGCGCCGATTACCGTGGTGTGCTAAGCCCATGCCCGATTGCTCCGCGGTCGCGGACGGCCCCGACGCTGTACGATTGTGCGACGCAGAGAATTGATCACTAGGACTAGGGCGGTTCCCATCGGGTGCCCGGTCACACGGTCACGGTCCACGCCAATCGCGGCGGACCAGATCGACCTGTTCTGCCTGCCTGAGCTGATGGATGCCGAATTTCCCGAGACCGACCATAACGGCGGGAGTGCGCGCTTCGCTCAGGTCGAGGACCGATCACGTTGCGTGAGCAGACCCATCAGGGAGCCGGGTTTCCGATCGCGTGTTATACGAGTATGAATCCCTACTCCGTGTCGGAGGGAATGTGGAAGGCCCGGCCGGTGATCGGCTCTGCAGTCGGCGGGATTATCGACCAGATCGCCGACGGCACCGGCATCTTGCTGCCTGACCCCGCGGACCTGAACGCCTTCGGACAGGCCGCCCGCCTCCTCCTCACCGACCAGGCCGAAGGCGCCCGGCTAGGGCAGGCCGCGCACGCCCGCATCCGGGAGAACTACGTCGCGGACACCCACCTGATCCGGTGCGCAACACTGCTTGGCAGGCTCATCTCTGAGGATCAATCACCCTGAACCGGCCAGCGGCTTCAAACTTGCCCGCAGGTCGCAAGTTCATGCAGGACGGCGATCGGGTGGGACGGGGCTGTCAACAGCGTGGTCAGCAACGGTGTCATCGTCTCCGGCGGGCTGGTGCGCAACTCCATCCTGTCGCCGGAACCCAGATAGACAGCTCGTGGCGGGTGGACAGGGCGGTGATCTTGCTCAATTCCCGCGTCAGCCGCCACGCCATCGTCCGCAACGCCATCTTGGACAAGAACGTCACCGTCCAGGAGGGCGCCACGGTCGGGGTGGACAGGCAGCGTGACCGGGCCCGCAGCTTGGTCGTGTCCAGCGGCAGCATCTTCGTGGTCGGCACGGGACAAGTCGTGCCACCCTGACCGCCGACAGCCCCTTTCAAGTGACCACGTGCCACCCTAGATTTAGGAGCAAGGCGGAGACGGAAGGGGCTCGTCCGGTGATCAAGTACGTGTACGAGATCGATTACCCGCTTGGGGAGAAACGCAAATACCTGGAGTGGGTACGGTCGATCGCCGATATCCTGCAGGCTCCTGCTGAGCTGAAGCGGCTGGCGTCGTATGACAACGTGTTCTCGGCGACACCGCACCGTGTTGTCGAGTTCACCTTTGACTCGCTTGAAGACGCGGCCCGGTACTTCAGCCGCAAGGAGATCAGCCTGATATTCCAGAGCGACTTGCCGGCGCACGGCACCAACATCGGCATCAAGGTTCTGGCACTGCGTGGCGACTACAGCAAGGACGCCGTGGCTCAGCAGGCCAGTGCCGGGCAGGATCAGTCCTAACGATCCCGCGCAAGTCCGCCGCCGAATCATGGAGCCAACGACGGCCGGCACTGGGCCATCGGCTGGTGCGCTCGGCCTCCGGACGCCGGACTTATTGCCGGCGAGTAACTGGCGATGGCCCTCCGTCTTAGGGACTCAGTGCCCCTGAGGCCCGCCCTGTCCGCTCAGAAATGGTTAGGGAAAAGGGTGTCGAGACATGACGTTGACCACGAGCCAAGCCCGGGCGGAGGCCGACACCGGCCTCGACCCCGAGACTCTCAAGATGACCCTCGAGGCGATCCGCGACTTCGTCGCCGATGCGATTCCCGGGGAGCGGCAGCTCCAGCTGGATCACGAGGACGAATGTCCGGTTGACGTGGTCAGGGGCATGTGCAGCGACCAGCTAGGTGTCCAGTTGCTGTTCATCCCCGAGGAGTACGGCGGCATGGGCGGCGGCACGCTGGACGTGTACCGGCTGTGCGAGCACATGGCCCGGCTCGACCTGGGCATTGCCACGAGCGTCCTGGCCACGTTCCTGGGCAGCGACCCGATATTCTTCGGCGCCACCCCCGAGCAGAAGCAGATGTGGCTGTCGGAGATTGCGGAGAAGGGGATCCTCTACGCGTACGGCGCCACCGAGCCGGAGGCGGGCAGTGACCTCGGGGCGCTCAAGACGACCGCCACACCCGGCACCGACCGCGAGGTCGCGGGCTACCGGCTGACCGGCCGCAAGCAGTGGATCAGCAATGGCGGGATCGCCGACAAATACACCATCCTCGCCTTGGCGCCGGGCGGGCCATCCTGGTTCGTGCTTGACCGCGGCACGGAAGGCTTCACCCAGAACCGGCCGGAGGACAAGCACGGCATCCGGCTTTCCAACACCGCAGCGCTGTTCCTCGACAATGCCTTCGTTCCCTCGGGGAATCTCATCGGTGGCGTCGAGGGGCAGGGTCTCACGCAGGCGCAGAAGGTCTTCGGCTACACCCGCCTGATGGTCGCCGCGTTCGGCCTGGGCGGCGGCTGGTCGGCGCTCGACCGGGCGATCGAGTACTCGACCACCCGCATCCAGGCGGGGGGGCCGCTGTCGACCAAGCAGGGCTACACCCACAAGCTGATCGTTCCGCACGCCGTGCGGCTGGAGGCGGCCCGATCCTACATCGAGTACACCGCCACACGGATCGACGCGGGCGAGGGTGAGAACGGCGCCTTGAACACCGAAGGCGCCATCGCCAAGTATATGGCTACCGAAGCGGGAAACATGGCCGCTGACGCGGCGATCCAGGCGCACGGCGGCTACGGCTACACCCGCGAGTACATGGTGGAGAAGATCAAGAGGGATGTGCGCATCACCACGATCTACGAAGGCACCTCCGAGATCATGGAGATGACGATCGGGCGCGCGCGGTGGCAGGAAAACCTGAAGACGTCCGGCCGCTACTACCGTGATATTGCCGCCGAGCTTCGCGAACTGCACGCACGGCACCCCGATGTGGGCGCCGACACTGGCGCCCTCGCCTCCGACGCGCTGGCGGGTGTGCTTGAGGCATGCCGTGCCGGCCGGCTCACCAGAAACCAGCATGTGCTGTTCCGCCTCGGTGAGCTGGCCGCCTACACAGAATGCGCGGGTACCCTCGCGGGCCGTGCCGCGACGGCGGCCGAGAACCAGCTTTCGGAAAAGGCCGATCACCGGTTCGATCCCGCCACTCTCGCGGCGATGAGCCGCGTGTTCGCCCGTGAGGCCGCAAGCAAGGTCGCTTTCGACGGCCTGCGATGGGTTGTCGGTGCCGGAGCCCCCGACAGCGCCGCAGGCCTGACCCCGTTCGTGACCAGCCTCGGCCTTGACGCGGTCCGTGCTGCGCAGGCGGGCCTGATAACCGACATGGACCGGGTAGCCGACGCCATCTACGGGCGTGCCCCGGCATCCTCGAAGGATTGAGCCGTGATGACTGCGAACCAGCCCAGCCCAGATCAGCCAGTGCAGCTGCAGTCACAGCCCGTTGCCATCGTCGGCATTGGCGCGATCATGCCGCAGGCGCCGACCGCGGCGGCCTTCTGGGAGAACCTCAGGTCCGGTCGGTACTCGATCACCGACGTGCCAAAGGACCGGTGGGACCCGGACCTGTACTACGACCCGGACCCGCGTGCGCCCGACAAGACCTACTCCCGCATCGGCGGCTGGGTGCGCGAATTCCCCTGGGACCCGCTGAGGTGGCGGCTGCCGGTGCCACCAAAGGTCAGCGAGCAGATGGACGACGGCCAGAAATGGGCGGTCTCGGCCGCCCGTGAGGCCCTGATCGACGCCGGCTGGCCCGAATGGAACGTCGACCCGCAGCGGGTCGCCGTGATCATCGGGAACGCCATCGGCGGCGAGAAGCACTACGCCAGCAACATGCGCATCCAGCTACCCGAATTCACACGTGAGCTTGAGCGTTCCGCCGCGTTCAGCGGGCTGCCAGCGCAGACACGCCAGCAGATACTGGAGCAGACATCCAGGTCCTATCTGAGCCAGTTCCTGGAGATCACCGAGGACAGCATGCCCGGTGAGCTGGCGAACATCATCGCTGGCCGGATCGCCAACCTGCTCAACTTCCGCGGGCCGAGCTACACCACCGACGCGGCCTGCGCTTCGGCGCTGGCGGCCATCAGCGCCGCCACGCGCGGGCTCGTTGACGGGCACTACGACGCCGTGGTCACGGGCGGCGTGGATCGCAACATGGGCGTCGCCGCCTTCGTTAAGTTCTGCAAGATCGGGGCGCTGTCCGCGACCGGCACCCGCCCGTTCGACGCGGGCGCCGATGGCTTCGTGATGGGTGAGGGTGCGGCGTTGTTCGTGCTCAAGCGCCTCGCCGACGCCGAGCGCGACGGAAACAAAATCTACGCGGTCCTGCTCGGTGTCGGGGGGTCGAGCGACGGCAAGGGCAAGGGAATCACCGCGCCGAACCCGGTCGGGCAGCAGCTGGCGGTGGAACGAGCATGGCGCAACGCATGCGCCGAGCCGTCCACCGTGTCCTGCATCGAAGCGCACGGCACGTCAACCAGGGCCGGCGACGCCTCCGAGCTGGCGAGCCTCACCGCCGTGTTCGGCGGCGACGTCGCTCCGGGCACGATCGCGCTCGGGTCGGTCAAGTCGAACATCGGCCACCTGAAGGGCGCCGCGGGCGCCGCAGGCCTGTTCAAGATGGCCATGGCCCTGCACGACAAGGTGCTCCCGCCCAGCCTCAACTTCCGCGACCCCAACCCCAACGTCGACTGGGCCACCTCGCCGTTCCGCGTGAACGCCGAACTGTGTGAATGGCCAGCTCCGGCGTGTGGTGTGCGGCGCGGCGGCGTCAGCGCATTCGGTTTCGGCGGCACCAACTTCCATGTGGCGATGGAGGAGTTCGTCCCCGGCAGGTACGACCACAATGCCAGCCGGTCCTCCGCGGGAGCCGGCATTCCCGCAGCCGTCGTCGGTGGCCGCGGCACCGCGGCCGCTGTCACCGCCGCCGCGCCTGCCGCCACGATCAAGGAACCGCTGCGCGGTGCCGCGGTGGTGGGCGGCGACAGCGACGCGGACGTGGCAGCGCAGCTCACATGGATCAGCCAGCAGGCAGCGAAGGGCCTGACACCCGGAGCCAAGCCGCCTGACCCCGCCATCGCCGCGGCCAAGGTGCGGGCCGCGATCGACTACGCCGACCCTGCTGACCTCGCGGACAAGGCCAGCCGGGCCGCGGCCGCGCTGGGCAAGGGTTCCGGGGACATGCTGAAGATGCTGCGCGCGCGGGGCGTCTTCGTCGGCCACGGCCCTGCGCCCAAGGTCGCGTTCCTCTACACCGGCCAGGGGTCGCAGTACGTCAACATGCTGCATGAGCTTCGCGATACCGAGCCGATCGTCGCGCGGACGTTCGCCGAGACCGACAAGGTGATGACGCCGTTGCTGGGCAGGCCGCTGACCAGCTATATCTTCGTCGACGCCGACGACAAGGCCGCGGTCGCCCAGCTCGAACAGCAGCTTCTGCAAACCGAGATCACCCAGCCTGCGGTGATGGCCATCGACCTGGCACTCACCAGGCTGCTCGCCGCGTACGGCATCAAGC
>JASHPR010000743.1 GCA_030038015.1 Streptosporangiaceae bacterium | reverse complement strand
GGCCCGGGCGAGGCGGCCGAGCGCGGCCTGGACCGGACCCGTCCGCGGCCCGGGCAGGTCGGACACGATCCGTGCCAGGTCTGTCCGCCAGCGGGCGCGCAGCGCCGCGTCGACCCGGAAGACGAAGCTCTCCTGCGCCAGGGATCCGTCGGCGAAGCGGTCCCGCAACTCGGCGATGACCTGGTCCCTGTCCGCGTCGCACGCGCGCACCGCGGCCGGACCGCCTCCCGGCCGACCGCGAAATGCCCGCATAGCCAGAAGTATCGGGGCCTGCGCGGCCAGCCACAAGGCGTCACGCGGCCGGCAGCTCGCCGCCTACGGCGCCTGGGCCTCGGCCGAGGCGGGGCTGGCCGCGGCGACCAGGGGCTGCAGCGGGAAGTGGCACGCTGCCAGGTGCCCGTTGCCCGAGAACGGCCGCAGCGGCGGCTCGATCTCGGCGCAGATTTCGCTGGCCAGCGGGCAGCGGGTGCGGAACCTGCACCCGGACGGCGGATGAATCGCGCTCGGCAGCTCGCCCCGTACGCCCGACCGCGTCTTGGCCTTCTCGGCGTCAGGGTCGGCGACCGGGGCGGAGTCGATCAGGCCCTTCGTATACGGGTGCGCGGGCGTCCGGTAAACCTCGTCGGCAGGGCCGGCTTCCACGAGCTTGCCGAGGTACATGACGCCGATGTAGTTCGACAGATAGCGCACCACACCCAGGTCGTGGGACACGAACAGGTACGTCAGCCCGAGATCGCGCTGCAGTTCACGCATCAGGTTCAGCAGCTGCGCCTGGATCGACACGTCGAGTGCCGACACCGGCTCGTCGGCGACGATCAGCTCCGGCTGCAGGACCAGCGCCCGCGCGAACCCGAGCCGCTGCCGCTGGCCGCCGGAGAACTCATGCGGGTAACGCTCGGTAGCCGACCGCGGCAGGCCGACATGGTCGAGCATCTCGGCGATCCGGCGGTCCTGGTCCCGCCGCGACCCGATGCCCTGGACGGCGAGCGGCTCCCGCAGGATTGTCCCGGCACGCATCCGGGGATCCAGCGACGCGTACGAGTCCTGGAACATGAACTGGATCTTCTGCCGCTGCCGGCGGTACTCACGGCCGTGGCTGTGGGTGATGTCCTTGCCGCCAAGGTGGATCGTCCCGCTGGTAGGGATGTCCAGGCCGACGATCAGGCGGCTGATCGTGGTCTTCCCGCAGCCAGACTCGCCCACCAGCCCGAAGGTCTCGCCGCGGCGGATCGCGAAGCTGACGTCGGCGACCGCGCTGACGGAGCCGACCCGCCGCTGCAGGATCGCTCCCTTGGTGACCGGGAAGTCCTTGACCAGGTGCTCGACGGCGAGCAGCGTCTCGGTGCCGTTCGGGCTGACCGGCGCCAGGACCGGGGCCTCCTCCAGCGTTACCGGCGCGGCCCGGCCCGGCTTGCCGGCCTGCCCGACGGGGAAGAAGCAGGCGAACCGATGGCCGGGCGTCTCGCTTATCAGCGCAGGCTGCTCGCCGCGGCAGCGTTCCTGCGCATTCCGGCACCGCGGCGCGAATCTGCAGCCGGCCGGCGGGTGGGTGAGGTCCGGCGGCGCGCCCGGGATCGAGTACAGCCGCTGCCTGGTCTCGGCGGACTTCTCCGGCAGCGCCTCGAACAGCGCCTCGGTGTACGGGTGCCGGGGGTTGGCGAACAGCGTCGCCGTATCGGCGGTCTCGGCGAGCCTCCCCGCGTACATGACCGCGACCCGGTCGGCCCGTCCCGCGATGACGCCGAGGTCGTGGGTGACCAGGAGCACCGACATGTGCAGCCGCTGCCGGAGGTCGTCGATGAGCTCGAGGATCTGCTTCTGGATCGTCACGTCGAGGGCGGTCGTTGGCTCGTCGGCGATCAGCAGCTTCGGTTCGCAGGCCAGCGCCATGGCGATCATCACGCGCTGCCGCATGCCGCCGGAGAACTGGTGCGGGTACTCCCCGATCCGCTCCTTGGCCTTCGGCAGCCCGACCAGGTCAAGCACCTCCACCGCGCGGTCGTAGGCCTCCTGCTTGGTCACCTCCCGGTGCAGCAGGACCGCCTCGGCGATCTGCTTGCCCACCGTCATCGTCGGGTTCAGCGACGTGAGCGGATCCTGGAAGATCATGCCGATCTCGTTGCCGCGGACCTGGCGCATGTCGTCGTCGCCGAGGCCGCTGATCTCCTGGCCGTTGAGCCGGATGCTGCCGCCGACGATGTGGCCGCCGACCGGAAGGAGGTTCATGATCGACAGCGCGGTTATCGTCTTCCCGCAGCCGGACTCGCCGACGATCCCGAGCGTCTCGCCCGGTTCCACGCGGAAGGACACGCCGTCCACCGCGCGCACGGTGGCCTGCTTGAGCCGGATGTGGGTCTGCAGGTCCTCGATCTCCAGTAGCGGCGGCACGGCCAGCTCCTCCCGTCTGCTGCTACCGGCGCTGCAGCCGGGTCTCGAACGCGTCGCGGAGCGCGTCACCGATGAAGTTGAACGAGATGCACGTCACGATGATCGCGATGCCCGGCGGGTAGATCAGCCACCAGTAGTTCTGCGCGCTTTGCAGGTAAGTGAGGCCGTTGGAGAGCATCGAGCCCCAGTCGGTGGCCGGCGCCGAGACTCCGAGCCCGAGGAAGCCGAGCCCGGCGAGGATCAGGATCGAGTCCGCGACCGCGAACGTGGCCTGGACGATGATCGTGCCGATCGCGTTCGGCACGATGTGGCGCACCACCGACCGCAGCGGCGTTCCGCCCACGACCTTGACCGCCTGCACGTATTCCCTGGTGCGCAGCGTGAGGGTCTCGCCGCGGACCAGCCGGGCGACGCCGAACCAGTAGAAGACGGCGATGACGAAGATCATGACTTCCGTGTTCGGGTGGAAGATCACCGACAGGATGATCAGCGCCATGATGTAGGGGATCGACAGGCCGGCGTCCACCACCCGCATCAGGAACGCGTCGACCGGCCCGCCGATGAACCCGGAAAACGCCCCGTACATCGTGCCGACCAGCACCGACACGAACGCCGCGGCGAAGCCGACCTCGAGCGAGGTCTGCCCGCCGACCATCAGCCGTCCGAGTTCGTCGTAACCGAGGTCGGTGCAGCCCAGCAGATGGCCGCCGCTAGGGCGGCACAGGTAGTCGAGGATGTTGGTGTGCACCTGGTCGGTCCGGTAGAAGATCGGCCCGATGAAACAGAAGGCGATCATGAACACCACCACGCCGAGGCTCACCAGCGCCAGTTTGTTCTCCGCGAAGACTTCCCAGCCGCGGCGGAGCATGCCGCGTGGCTTGGCGTCGGCAGGGAGGTCGGTGAGCCCGCCTGGCGCCAGCGTCCCGGTGCCGTCGGGCGGCGCCAATGGCGCGACGGGAAGATCCGACGGCGGGGTGACCATCGACATCAGCTATACCTCACCCTCGGGTCGAGCACCGCGTAGGCGACATCGGCGAGCAGGTTCCCGGCGATCGTGGCCACCGTCGCGATCACCGTGAACCCCATCAGGCTCGCCAGGTCCACACTCTCCGCAGCGTCGTAGAACGCCAGGCCCATGCCGGGATAGTTGAACACGACTTCGACGAAGACCGCCCCCGCTACCAGCGACGGGATCGACAGGCCGATCAGGGTGACGATCGTGATCAGCGAGTTCCGGAACACGTGCCCCCACAGCACGCGGCGCTCGCTGGCCCCCTTGGCGCGGGCCGTTCGCACGTAGTCCTGGACCAGGTTGTCCATGGTCGAGGAGCGCATGTAGCGGCTCCACAGCGCATAGGCGACGAACGCGTAACAGAACACCGGCAGGATCAGCGCTCTCGGTTGGGAGAGCACCTGGCCGACCGTTGTGCCCTGCGGCGCCTCCGATGGGAACAGGTGCAGGTCCAGCGAGAACCACTCGATGAGCATCAGCCCGACAAAGAACGTCGGCGTTGCGTAGCCGAGGAACGAGACCCAGGTCAGCGCATAGTCGCCGATCGTGTAGCGCTTGACCGCCTGGTAGATCCCGAGCGGGATACCGAAGACCAGCGACACCGCCAGCCCCAGCCCGACCAGCACCAGGGTCTTCGGCAGGTACTGGGCGATCTCGCTGGAGACGCTCTCGTTCAGCTTCACCGAGAACCCGAAGTCGCCCCGGGCGAAATTCGAAACCCACTTCCAGTACTGGATCCATATCGGCCGGTTGAAGCCATAAAGCTGGTTGTAGTAGGCAATCTGCTCCCGAGTGGCCCGCACCCCGACGAGCGCCGCGACCGGCCCCCCTGGGACGAGGTGGATGAGGAGCATCGTGATCAGGGTGACGAAAAACAACACGACAATGGCCTGGAAGATTCGCCTGATCAGGAAGGTCGTCACCCTGTCCACCCCCCGGTCCCCAGGCGGACCTCGCCGCCCGGAGCCACGTTCTTCATCCTATCTTTCTTTCGGCATCGGCCAATCCGGCCGCCGGTCAAGCCGGTCGCCGGTGAGCGCCCGCTCGTGCGCGCCATTCACTCCAGCCTCCTGCGTGGCGCTGGCCGCCGCCCCGTGCCGGGGCGGCGGCCAGCAGGCGGTCACTTGGTGAAGTACCAGTACTCGGGCAGGAACGTGAAGTACGCGTTGTACGTGACGCCGTGCAGGTTGGTCTTCTGCGCCTGCACGTAGTACGGGTCCGGGATCCAGATGTAGGGCAGCTGGTCCGCGGTGTAGGCGGCGTAGTTGTGGAAGACGGTCAGGCTGCTGTTCGTCTCAGCGGCAGCGATCAGGCTGTCCATCGTCGGGTCGGAGTAGCTCCCGCTGTTGGAGGCAGCACCGGTCTCGAACAGCGGCTCGCCGCTCGGCTCGAACCCGGGCCCGTTGAACACCCAGCCGCCGTAGAACGACATCTGCCACTTCGGGTTCGTGCTGATGTTGTCGCCGATGATCGTGTTGAACGTCTGCCCGACCAGGGTGACGTCGATCCCTGCCTTGGACGCGTCCGACTTGTAGATGTCCGCGATCTCCGCCGCGATCGACAGGTTGGTCGCGTAGTCCATCGTGAACGTCGCCGTGGCGCCCTTGGCGATCCCGCTGCCGCACTTGGCCGGGGTCTCGCAGGTCATGACCCCGCTCACCATCGTCCAGCCGTGGCTGGTGAGCAGGCTCGTAGCCTTGGCGACGTCGAACGGGTACGGCCCCTGGCCGGCGTTGGCGTACTGAACGGACGCCGCCCACGTGTTGACCGGCTCGTCCGGCACGCCGCCCGAGGTCGGGTAGCCGTAGCCGCGCATCACCGTGTCGACCATGCCGGCCTGGTCATCCACGTACTCCAGCGCCTGCCGGAAGTACAGCTGGCTGAACATCGGGCCGGCGTACGGGTTCTTGAAGTTGATCTGGGTGTACTGAATCCCGAACGGGATGAACGGCGACAGCGTGTACCCGGGCAGCGGGTTGACCGTCGGCACACCCGAGGTGGCCGGCTTCGGCGCCATATCCGCTGGCGGAATACCGGTGCCGATGGCCGCGACATCCACCGAGCCGCTCTTGAGCCCGGTGAACTGCGTGATGTCGTTGGTGAAGGGGACGAACTTCAGCGCGGACAGGATCGGCTTCGGGCTGCCGGAGTACGCCTTGTTGGGTACGAACGTGTCTGCACCCGTGGCGCTGAAGCTGGTCAGCTTCCACGGCCCGTCCACCACCGACCAGACCGGGCTGGTCGCGTAGCTGGAGGTATCCGACGCCTGCGCGGTCAGGAACTTGAACACGGCCACGCACTTCGCCGCGCTGAGGTAGCAGCCGCCGCTGCCCGGCGTGGCGCCGACGGCGGTCACGTCCCAGGCCAGCGGCATCGGCGTGATCTCGGCAAGCTGGTTGTAGGTGAACCAGGTGCTGGCATAGGCCTTGGTCATGTTCAGGACGATCGTGTCCGGGCCGGTGACCGTGAACGAGGCCAGGTTGTCCGGCAGCGTGCCCGGCGTGTACCCGCCGTAGTTCACCTTCTCCGCCTTCATCATGTTCAGCCAGAACGCCACGTCGTCCGCGTTCACGGTCTCACCGTCGGACCACTTCCAGCCCTTCATGGTGATCGTGACGGTCTTGCCGCCGTTCGAGTACACCGGTTGGTCCGCCGTCGACAGCGGGTAGTTGACCAGGGTCGAGGTGCCGTTGTTGCCGAACAGGTACAGCGGCCGGTACATCAGCCACTCGAACTCCTGCGTGTTGTAGACGCTGTAATACGAGACCGGTTCGAACGGCCAGATCCAGTTAGGCTGCGCGCCGCTGATGACCGCCACGGTCGCCGTCCCGCCCGTGGTCGGCGTGACAGCGCTCGGCGGGGTCGTGCTGGAAGCGCAGCCCGCGGCTACCATCGCGGCCGCAGCCAGCGCTGCTGCCGCCGCGAGGCGCGGCTTGCGTCTCAAGAGGTGCATGTCTGCTCCTTAGTCATGGCGCTGGTGCCCGCGTGAGGCCAGACCGGCTCGCCCGAGGCCCTCGATGGTCCGCGCTCACGCCGGCCGGGCCGCCGCGCGCCAGCGACACTTTGTCCCGGCTACGGTTCGCGCACAGCGTAGTTTCACCGATGACGCGGTTTCCAGCAGTAAATGTCACAACTTCCTATCGATATCACCGCAGGCCACCGCTTGTCCGGCGGATCATCACGCTGGCGTTACGCCGCTATTGGCTGGTCATCACGCCGTCGGTAAAGGTCGCGGCTCGCGCAGCCGGGCATCGAGCGCCGGCCACGGCGCCACGGGCCGCGGGAAAACCTGATGCGCCCGCCCCGGTGGGCATGCCAGAATACGCCGCCACCTGCGCATCTCCTGGTGGGTCACCGCCGCGGGCCGCCCCGCGGTCAGCCGCCGATCGCGTGGGCGCCGCCGTCGACGTGCACGATCTCGCCGCTGGTGGCCGGGAACCAGTCCGACAGCAGCGCCACGCAGCCGCGGGCGGCAGGCTCCGGGTCGGACAGGTTCCAGCCGAGCGGGGCACGCTTCTCCCACAGGCCCTGGAAATCGCCGAAGCCCGGGATGCTCCTGGCGGCCATGGTCCGCAGCGGGCCGGCCGAGACCAGGTTCACCCGGATCCCCCGCGGGCCGAGGTCGCGGGCCAGGTACCGGGCGCAGGACTCCAGGCCCGCCTTGGCGACGCCCATCCAGTCGTAGCCCGGCCAGGCCACGCGGGCGTCGAAGTCCAGCCCGACGACCGCGCCCCCGGCACTCATCAGCGGCAGCGCCGCCACGGCCAGCGCCTTGAGCGAGTAGGTGGAGGTGTGCAGCGCGGCGGCCACGTCTTCCCAGGGGGTGTGCAGGAAGTTGCCGCCCAGCGCCGACTGCGGCGCGTTCCCGATGCTGTGCACGACGCCGTCCAGGCCGTCCACGTGCTCGCGTGCCCGGCTGGCGAGCGACGCCAGCTGGCCCTCATCGGTCACGTCCAGCTCGAGGACCGGGGGCGGGTCCGGCAGCCGCTGCGCGATCCGCTGCACCAGGCTGATCCGCCCGAACCCGGTGAGCACCACGGTGGCGCCCTCCTGCTGCGCCACCCGCGCCACGTGAAAGGCGATCGACGCGTCGGTCAGCACGCCGGTCACCAGTATCCGCTTGCCGTCCAGGATTCCCATCGCGCTGCCCTTCGCCCTCGCCGGTGCCCGCGGGCCGCCGGTCAGTGACCCATGCCGAGGCCGCCGTCCACCGGGATCACGGCCCCGGTGATGTACCCGGCGTCGGCCGAGGCGAGGAACGCGACGGCGGCCGCGACCTCGCCGGCAGACCCGAGGCGGCCGAGCGGCACGCTGGCCAGGATCGCCGCCCGCCTCTCCTCCGGCAGGGCCGCGGTCATGTCGGTGTCCACGAACCCGGGCGCGACCACGTTGACCGTGATGGACCTGGTCCCCAGCTCGCGGGCCAGCGACCTGGCCATGCCGATCAGGCCCGCCTTGGAAGCCGCGTAGTTGGCCTGGCCTGCCGAGCCGAGCAGGCCGACCACCGAGGAGATGAACACGATCCGCCCGCGGCGCATCCGGATCATGCCCCGGACGGCGCGCTTGGCCACCCGGTAGGCACCGGTCAGGTTGGTGTCGAGCACTCCGGCGAAGTCGTCCTCGCTCATCAGCGCCAGCAACTGGTCCTTGGTGATCCCGGCGTTCGCGACCAGCACCTCGACCGAGCCGCTGTGTTCTTCGGCGGCTTTGAACGCCGCGTCCACCGAGGCGGTGTCG
>JASHPR010000742.1 GCA_030038015.1 Streptosporangiaceae bacterium | reverse complement strand
GTGATCCGGTGCAGCCAGCCCTCAAAGGTCCCTGGCGTGTAACTGGAGAGCGACCGGAAGACGCGGACGAACACCTCCTGGGTCAGGTCCTCGGCGTCGTGGCTGTTCCCGGTGAGCCGGTAAGCCAGGCGGTACACCCTGGCTGAGTGCTCCCGAACCACGTCATCCCAGGTCGGCGGCGTCCAGTCGACGGCGGCAGCCTTCGCCGGCTGGCCCTGGTCCACGGGCATCCTCCTCCCACCGCTCCCACCAGTTTGCAACGCGCTCAGTTCGTCCTGGCTTCCCGGGCCTCGCTCTGGATGCCCGCTGACCGCCCATCACCGCCGCAGCAGCGTCATCTCCGGCGTAACATCAACGGCCCGGGTAACCTGAGCGGTTCCCGGGATCTCAGCCGCTGACGCTAGGCTGCCGCAGGACAGCCCGACCGCCCGGGAGGCAGACATCGTGAGCGCGCAGGTCAGTATGGCCTATGTCGACGACTTCCTACCCGAGGATGAGCCGCTGCTTGCGGCCAGAAGGAACGCCGCCGAAGTCGGCGGGGCTGCGCCGGTCGGCCCCGTCACCGGCGCTATCCTGCGCTTCGCCGCATCGGCCCTCGGGGCCAGGTCCGTCGTGGAAGTCGGCACCGGCTGCGGCACGTCAGGCCTCTGGCTGCTTCGCGGCATGCGCCCAGGCGGGGTGCTTACCAGCGTTGATGTCGAGCCTGAGCATCAGCGGCTGGCCCGCTCGGTGTTCCTCGACGCTGGCTTCCCTGCTGGGCGGTACCGGCTGATCAGCGGCCGGGCGCTCGAGGTCCTGCCGCGCCTCGCCGATGGTGCGTACGACCTGGTCTTCTGTGACGCCGACCAGCACGAGTACCCCGAGTACCTGGTCGCGGCGCTCCGGCTGCTCCGGCCGGGCGGGGTGGTGATCTTTGACAATGCCCTGTCGCGGGACCGCGTCGCCGACCTGGCATGCCGCGACCCGGACGCGGTGGCCGTTCGGGAACTTTGCGATCAGGTTCGGGTCGACGAACGGCTCGTCCCGCTGCTGCTCCCGGTCGGAGACGGCCTGCTCGCCGCGGTGAAGCGGCCGGAGTAACCGCGGAAAGCAGCGCCGCGACGACGGCGGCGAGCTAGCCGGGACGGCGGCACGGCTAAGGTCCGGTGGTGATCGACACGGAGCCCAGGTCGGGGCGTCGGGGCGGGTCAGTCATGCCGCCGGGCAGCTGGCCAGCGGGCTAGCTGACAGCGGGCAGGCGCATAGCATCAGTGGCGATCGGCAGGAGTCAGCCGACGGCTGTCTTCAGGGCTTCGCCCAGCGCAACCGCCTCGTCCGGCGACAACTCGACCACCAGCCGCCCGCCGCCCTCAAGCGGGACGCGCATCACAATGCCACGGCCCTCCTTGGTGACTTCGAGCGGACCGTCGCCTGTCCGCGGCTTCATCGCCGCCATCCGCCATCCCCTTTCCTGCCTGGGGGCCGCAGGAACTCCCGAGGCCTACGGCGCCTGCTCCGGTGCCTGGCGGGACCGGCCAGCCACAACCATGTCGATCAGTACCTCTATTATCCAGAGTTCCGGCCCGCAGTGCTAACGATCAGCTTCCCCGCCCGGGGCGCCCCGCCGGTGTCCTCGCGATCGGGCAGAGCCCGGGCGAGACTGGGATTGTGGACGCGAGATCGGCTCTCTTCGACCTGTACGGGGACCATCTGCGCTCCCGCGGCTCCCGCGCTCCGGTCGCCGCTCTGGTCCGGCTGCTTGCGCCGCTCGGGATCACGGCGCCGGCGGTACGCACCGCCGTGTCCCGGATGGCCAGGCAGGGATGGCTGGAAGCGCTCCGGCTGCCGGAGGGAGCCGGCTACGAACTGACGCCCCGGGCGGTTCGCAGGCTGGATGACGCCGCAGACCGCATTTACCGCCATGGCGACTCCGGCTGGGACGGTCACTGGCACGTTGTGGTGGTCGAGCGGGTAAGGGACCGGGCGCGACGGGAACGCCTGCGCGCCGCCCTCAGCTACCTGGGCTACGCGCCTATTGACGAGACGACGTGGGTCAGCCCTCGCCCTTCGCGCGAGATGGAAACCCTGCTCGAGACCGAGCGTGTCAGGGCCGAGCGCTTTATCGCCAGCTACGACGGCGACCCTCGCGGCCTGGCCGCCAGGGCCTGGGACCTCGACGGCCTGGCGCATGCCTACCAGCGGTGGCTGACCGTGGCCGCCGACCTGGTGGCTCCCGCCGGACCCGGTGCGCCGGACGAGGTGATCTTCGCTGCACGCAGCCGACTCGTCCATGAATGGCGGAAATTTCTGTTTCGTGACCCTGGGCTGCCCGCTGAGCTGCTCCCGGCCCAGTGGGCGGGCCGCCGGGCGGCCGGGGTGTTCGACGCCGAGTCGGCCAGGCTGCTGCCTGCTGCCTCCCGCTTTGTGGACCGCTGCCTGCGGCAAGGCGGGTGAGGTCAGGCTCCCGCGTCGGCCGTCGCCGCGGCGCGCAGTTCTTCGTGGGCCCACACGATGTGCTCGGCCACGTCCACGAGATCGGTCAGCGGCAGCCGCTGGTAGCTCCCGTTGGCAGCCCGCCACGAGGCGGTGCCGCCGTGACACCAGACGGTGAGGTCGCAGCTGACGGACAATACCGACATGCAGGAGGCCGGCTCATCGGCCCGGACCAGGCGGCCCCCGAGGCCGCGGCCATCCAGCATCGCCTCAAGCTCGTTGACCGCCTGCCGGAGGGTGAGCCTGCTCCTGCCGAAACGGGCGGCATCGCAGCCCGGCGGGACCCGCAGTGCGAACCATACGGCCTTGCCTGAGACCTTCCAGCTGCCCAGCCGTCCGCGGGTGAGGTGGGCGCCCCACTCGCCGGCCGACAGCCCGTCCACGACCTGCAGGCCCCGGCCGTTCAGGCCCTCCTTGGACCGGATCTTGACGTCCGGGAGGCTTCCCGTCTTCCAGCCGGGCTGGGAATCGAAGACCTTGCACACGAGCTCGCAGCGGGGGCCGGTGCCGCGCAGGTACAGCCAGAGCTCGGGGAAGCCGCTCACCGGCCGCTGGCTGGTGCCGCTGAACTCCACGTTCCCCTGTGCGTGCAGGGTGTTCGCGGCCAGTTCACTGGCCATCGTCACCCCATCGTGCACCAGATCACCCGGCAGCCCGATGCCCGCGACGGCTTCGCGGAAGAAGCTCCTCGCCGTGCCGGCGCACGTAGGATCGAGCGGCAGCGGGCGCGCGAAGCAGCCGCCAACGCTCACGCTGGCCTCCGCCAGGGATCCGGGGGTGCCGAGTGCCTCGACCACTGGCGCCGCCATGAACCCGTGGTCGGGGCCCGAATGGCCGGCTGCGCCGCGGCGATCCGGCCCGCCCTCGGCGGGCGAAGGTAGCATCTCCTCCGCCTTTCGGACTCAGATATCTGTGAAACACAGATTATGAGTCGGGTACAACCCCACGCAATGGTAACGAGAGAAAAACTACCGGCCAATGGCCATGTTCCGGGTGCGTGCTAGCGCTGCGATAGTGACAGAACCGTGGCCTTGGGGGTAGGGGGGACGCACCGCAGGATGTAGCACCGGCCGAATCCTGACGGTAACGTCACACTCGCGGTGTGTCCAGACCCTGACCAGGCTGGACCGCCGGGCCTCGAGACAGGCTCAGCGAATGGAGAATCCCCCGGGATGAGAGCCCGGGGGATTCTTCACGTGAGCTGGAACGCGTTCAGTTCCCGGCGCAGGCGCTGAGGTCGTAGCGCCCTGCCCGGGCGTCGGCCAGGAACGCGGCGAACGCCGCGCGGCCCACAACGTGGGCGCCGTCTTCTGGCCGCTTGCTGTCCCTGACGGCGATCACGCCAGGAAGATTGGCTGCGATCTCCACGCAGCCACCGTTCTGGGAGCTGAGGGTGGCCTTCCGCCACTGGGCTCGAGACAGGTCGATCATGGTTTACTCCAGTTGATCAGCGAGTTGCTGCAGGTAAACGGTGGTGTCGGCCGGCTCCAACGCCGCATCTCTTGCGCGAGCGAAGGACTGGAGGTAGTCGCTGACGGACTCGGGGCTGGTCACCTCCTCGATCATGTAGTCGGTCTCCACGTAGACGATGCTCGGCTCGCCGTCGGGCAGGTCGAAGATGTTGACCATGGAATGCATGCCGGTGGGCGGGCCGTCGATGAAGCGCTGCATGCGCAGCTCGATGTTGGGCCGGGCGCCAAGCTCGATGAGATTCATGATCTGCTCGTGCCGGTCCGCCTTTGTGCCCCAGCGGTACATCAGCGACGCCTCGGTGATCACGGCGATCAGCTCGGGAGCGGTGCCGTCGGCGCGGTCAAGGATCTTCTGCCGCAGCTGGCGGGTCTCCACCATACGGCGCCGGTAGGCAGGCGGCCGCGAGCCGACCCGCATCACCGCCTCGGTGTAGGCGGGCGTCTGCAGAAGCCCAGGCAGCACGAGGGGCATGAAGATCCGGATCCGGACGGCATCGTTCTCGAAGCCGGGAAACTCGTTCTCGAAGATCGTCGAGTAGTCGCGCCACCAGGGCCTGGCGCGCGCCCGCATGGCGAGGTCCTCGAGCTCATCGCGGACGTCCTCGTCGACGCCGTAGACCCGCAGCAGGTCCCTGATGTCGCTCATCTCCGGGCGCTTCCAGTGGTTGGCCTCGAACCGGCCGACCTTGCCCCGGCCCCAGTCGAGGAGGTCGCACACGTGGTTTGCGGTATGCCCCGAGGCCCGGCGCAACTCGGTGAGGCGACGTGACAGCCGCCGCTTGGCGACAGTTGCCCCGTAGGCGTCGTCGCTCATCCGGATTGCCTCCTTGACAGGACGTGCCTTTCAGCATAGCCCTGCCTAACTTGTGAATCACAAACGGCGAGCTCATCAAGTGGGCCTCGGTTGCGTATCGTTTGCGCATCGGTTCGTCCGTTTATTAGTAATGGCCGGGAAATGGCCGGTGAAGGGCTGTCCATAACGGCGCGGGCCGCCGTACGGGGCCGGCGCTGCCGACCGGCAGGACCCAGCCGAGCCGGCAGGCAGCGCTTCAGCCGG
>JASHPR010000741.1 GCA_030038015.1 Streptosporangiaceae bacterium | reverse complement strand
CGCGGCCGGCCAGGTGCTCGAGGCTGCGCACGAGGCCGAGGCCAGGCTGCGGGGCACCGCCAGCCCGCCGCTGGCCGCGGCGTTCGCCGACGCCCGCGCCCAGTTCGCCGCGCTGATCCACGCCGGGTTCGTCAGCCAGACCGGCCTGGGCCGGCTGCCCGACCTGGCCCGGTACCTGCGGGCGATCAGCCGGAGGCTGGACACGGTGGCCGCGGATCCCGCGCGCGACGCGGCCCGGATGGCGATCGTGCAGCGTGTCACCGACGCCTACCGGCAGGCCGTCGACCGGCTGCCGCCCGCCAGGCGCGGGGCAGCGGACGTCATGTCGGTGCGCTGGATGATCGAGGAACTGCGGGTCAGCCTGTTCGCCCAGGTGCTCGGCGCCCGGGGCCCGGTGTCCGAGAAGCGGATCCTGGCCGCGCTCGCTACCGTCCGGTCCAGCAGCTGATCCTCGACGCAGCACGCCCGCGACCGGGCGCTCTTTGGCCGGCCCGAACGAACTGTGTCATGGACTGCGGCCGAACGAACGGTGTCGTGGACTCCACGCTGCTGGTAGAGGAACAGTGTGGACTCCACGACCTCACCCGGCCACCACGCCCCGGCTGGCGATATGACCGTTAATCCTTTTTGCGTTGTATAAACCATATTTCTTGCAGAAGCTGGCCTCTCGTGCCAGCATGAATGGATTACTGCTCGTGCAATCCAGCCTGCGCGGCAAGGTCCGGCAAGGGGGCCGGGCGTGCCGGAACTCTCCGACGTCCCCGCCGGGACCGGCGCCCAGGCGGCGCGGACGAACGCGGCCGGGCGGCTGCTGGCGGTGCTGGATGCCTTCGGGCCGGACCAGCGCAGCCTGTCACTGAGCGAGATCGCCCGGCGGGCCGGGCTCAGCCTGTCGACGGCGCACCGGCTGGTGTGCGAGCTGGCCAACTGGGGTGCGCTGGAGCGCGGCCCGACCGGGCGTTACTCGATCGGGCTGCGGCTGCTGGAGCTGGCGGCCCTGTCCCCGCGGGGCCTGGGGCTGCGCGAGGCCGCGTTCCCCTGCCTGGATGACCTGCACCACCGCACCCGCGGCAACGTGCACCTGGGCGTGCGCGACGGCGTGCAGGTCGTTTACGTGGAGACCATCCGGGCCTGCGCCACCCACCCGACCGACGGCCGCATGGGCGACCGCTGGCCCATGCACGTCACCGGCACCGGCCTGGTCCTGCTCGCCTTCGGCGAGCACGAACTGCAGGAGCGCGTGCTGCGCGGGCCGCTGGAGCGGTTCACCCCGCTGACCGTCACCGACCCCGCCCAGCTGCGCCGCGAGCTCGCCCAGATCCGCCGGTCCGGGTTCGCCGTGGCCCGCGGCCGGATCACGCTGCCGGACCTGGTCGTCGCGGTCCCGGTGTATGACCAGTTCGGCGGGGTGGCCGCGGCGATCAGCGTGGTGGTGGAGACCGAGCGGGCCCGGCCGCAGGTGCTCGCGAACATGCTCACCGTCGCCTCCAGCGCGATCACCCGGAGGCTGGCGCCCGAGCCCGGGCGGCGGCTGGCCGCGGCGGCCCGCCGCCGCCGGGGCAGCGGCCCGGTGGCCGCCGCGGTGGCGGGCCACGTCAGCGCACCGGGCTGATCCCGAGCCACCGGAACGCGTTGTTCCAGGTGATGTCCTCGAGCATGCCGGGCGGCAGGCCCATCGAGCGGAGCGTCCGCCCGGCAGGCTCCTCGCGCGGCATCGCGGGGAAGTCGGAGCCGACCAGCAGCCGGTCGGCGCCGAGCAGGTCGATCAGGTACCGTATCGCCCGCCGGTCGAAGACCAGCGAGTCGTACCAGAAGCGGCGGGCGAACTCCAGGGGTGACGGGCCATCGTCCGGCGCGATCGCCCGCTCGGGCACCGGTGGCTCCTCGTTCCAGGAACCTCCCCAGAAGTACTGCGCGCGCGGCAGCGCCAGCGGGAAGCCCCCGGCGCCGTGGCTGAACGAGATCCGCAGGCCCGGGCACTTCGCCGCGGTGCCGCCGCCGATGAGCGACGCGGCCGCGAGCGCGCCTTCCACGCCGACCGCGTACGTGCCGCGGGCGGACGCCGGCAGCCGCGGGCTGGCGGACGGCATGGCGTGCACGAAGACCGCCAGGCCGGCTCGCTCGGCCTCGGCGAAGAAGGGCTGGAACCGCTCGTCGCCGATGGAGGCGTCCAGGATGTTCGAGGCGATCTCCACCCCGCGCAGCCCCTGGGCGGCGACGGCGGCCAGTTCGGCCGCCGCGGCGTCCGGGTCCTGCAGCGGCACCATGCCCAGCCCGATCAGCCGGGCCGGGGCGGCGGAGCACAGCTCCGCGGTGAACTCATTGACGTGCCGGGCCAGCGCCAGCCCGTCGCCGGCGGGCAGGTCGTAGCGCAGCAGCGGCGGCATCGGCGAGAGCACCTCGGCGTCGACGCCGGAGGCGTCCATCGCCTCGACCCGCCGCTCCGCGTCGAAGAACACATCGCGCGCCCGGAACCGCATGGCACCGAAGACCAGCGTCCGGTCGGTGCTGGCGCCGGCCGGCTCCATCCGGGGGAAGCACGCGGGCGCATCCGCCGGGTAGTCACGGGGCAGCAGGTGAGCGTGCGCGTCGACGAGCAAGACTGGCCTCCGGGCGGTCAGGGGCGGTCGGTCAGGCGCCTGGCTGGACGCAGACGCCGATCGCGGCCTCGCCGGGTACCTCCCCGCCGAGCGTCTCGATCGCCAGCGCCGTGTCGTCAAGCCCGAACGTGTGGGTGTGCATCTTCTCCAGCGGGAACCGGCGCGACTCGATCAGGGCGATCGCGTCCTCCATGCCGCGCGCGTCCACGCCGAAGGCGCCGCGGACGGTGAGCGCCCGGTTGATGATCAGATCGGTGCACACCGGTATCTCCCGGTTGCCCTTGAGCCCGGCCAGCACCACCCGGCCGCCGCGGCGCACGGACAGCAGCGCGTCGGTGATCGGCTCGGCCGCCATCGGCGTGAGCTCGAGCGCGACGTCGGCCAGGTCCCCGCCGGTGATCTCGGTCACCCGCTCGACGGTGTTCTCGGCGGCGTCCCCGTCGACCACGATCGTGTGGTCGGCGCCGAACTCGCGGGCGAGCGCCAGCTTGTGCGCGTCCGCGGCCAGCCCGGTGATGATGATCGTCCCCGCCCCGGCCGCGCGCGCGGCGACCACGGCGGCGATGCCCCGCTGTCCCGCGCCGAGCACCAGCACGGTCTCGCCGATCCGCACCTCGCCGAGGTGGCAGGCCCAGCGCACGCCCGCGCCCATCGAGTTGTACAGCGCGGCCACCTCGGCCGGCAGCGCGGCGTCGACCTTGTGCAGCACCGAGGTGGGCGACAGGTACATGCACTCGGCCAGGCCGCCCCACAGCGCCGGCTCGGTGCCGATCCCGGTCACGCCGTGCCCGTACTTCCGGTTGGGGCAGAACTGGTACCGGCCGGTCAGGCAGTCGGCGCAGGCCCGGCAGGGGACGATCACCTCGACCGCGACCCGGTCGCCGGGCTTCACCCCCCAGCGCTCGGCCGCCCGCTCGCCCACCTCCTCGACGATGCCGAGCGGCTCGTGGCCGGGGATGAAGGCCGGCCGGGGGCCGCCGAGATGCCCCCGGTAGGTCTCGACGTCGCTGCCGCAGATGCCGTTGGCCTCCACCCGCAGCAGCCCGTCGTCCGGCCCGGTCTGCGGCCGCGGGAACTCGCGGAACTCGATCTGCCTCGGTGCGACCTGCACGGCCGCGCGAACCATGTCAGCCATGTCTCACTGTCAGTGCTCGTGGATGATGACGCCGCGGATGTTCCTGCCGTCTTCCAGGTCCTGGTAGGCCTGGTTGATCTCGTCGAGCCGGTACCTCTGGGTGATCAGCTCGTCCAGCTTGAGGTCGCCGGAGCGGTACAGGCCGAGCAGCATGGGGATGTCGTAGAGCGGGTTGCTGTCGCCGAACAGCGCGCCCCGGATCTGCCGCTGGTAGCCGATCAGCAGGCCGGCGTGCACGTGAACCGCATGCTCGTCGATGTGGCCGACTGCGGTGATCGTTACCTTGCCGCCCTTGCCGGTCATCTGCACGGCCGCGTTCACCATCTCCTCGGTGACCACCGACGGGGTGAGGATCACGTGGTCGGCGAGCTGGCCCCAGGTGGTCTCCACGACGAACTCGTGCGCTTCCTTCGCGGTCGCGAACGCGTGGGTGGCGCCGAACACGCCGGTGGCCGTGTCCCGCTTGAACTCGACCGGGTCCACGACGACCAGGTTCTTCGCCCCGGCGTAGCGGGCGCCCTGCACCGCGTTGCTGCCGACGCCGCCCGCGCCGAAGACCACCACCGTGTCGCCGGCCCGCACCCCGGCCGCGTGCACCGCCGATCCCCATCCGGTGGGGACGCCGCAGCCGGCCAGGCAGGCGACCTCGAACGGGATGTCGCCGGCGACCGGGACGCAGGCCCATTCCGACACCACGGCGTACTGCGAGAAGGTGCCCAGCGTGCAGAAACCGCCGAGGTCCTCGTCGCCCAGGTGGAACCGGAAGGTGCCGTCGAGGAACATGCCGGTGCCGGCGTTCAGGCCCTTGACGCACATGTTCTGGTGCCCGGTCACGCACGGCCGGCAGGCCCCGCAGGCCGGGATGTAGGAACAGATGAGGCGGTCGCCTGCCTTGACCCGGCGCACGTCCGGCCCGACGGACTCGGCGATCCCGGCGCCCTCGTGCCCGCCCACGATGGGGAACCGGGGCCGCGCGTCGCCTTTGGTGACGTGGTTGTCGGAGTGGCACAGCCCAGCCGCGTGGAACTTCACCCGGACCTCGTGCGCCCTGGGCTCGTCGAGCTGCAGGTCGGCTAGTTCCCAGCCGAGGTGCGGTCCACGGGCGATCGCGGCGCGGGTTGTGATGCTCATCGGGTAACCCCCTAGGGCTGGCTGTGCTCATGGATGATCACGCCGCGGATGTTCTTGCCGTCCAGCATGTCCTGGTAGCCCTGGTTGACCTCCTCCAGGCGGTACCGGCGGGTGATCAGCTCGTCGAGCTTGAGATCGCCGGAGCGGTAGAGCCCGAGCAGGCGCGGAACGTCGACGAGCGGGTTGCAGGCGCCGTAGATCGCGCCCTGCACGCGGCGCTGGTAGCC